>JAEZBW010000251.1 GCA_023426765.1 Bacillota bacterium | reverse complement strand
TTGAAATTAAAACGGGGGATGAAGCCGTTCTCTTTGGCACACAGGGCAATCGTGAAATAACGGTTGACGAAATGGCAGCACTGGCTCAAACCATCAATTATGAAGTGGTATGCCTAATCGGAAAACGGGTTCCCAGGGTTTACCTGAAAGATGGCAAAGTGGTGAACGTGGTGAATTATCTACAGGGTTCTGCAGCTTTGAATACAGCCCGATAAAAGCCCATGATGAGCCGGTCAGGATGAAGACCTGTTCATGAGTGAAAAGTAAACATAATTATGCGGATTTCAATCACTTTATGCCCGGAACTTCAGGAATCAGTCTGCGGCAGCGGGGCAATGTATGAATATTGCAAAAAAAGTAATACTTAATGGTAAAAGAATCAAAAGCTGGCTCGGAAGGCAGGCAGAGAGGCAAGCACTGTCACTGAGCCGTATGTCCGGGAAGCAGGCCTGTAACGGACATTTAATTTGACGGGGGAACCCAATGAACTATACAATGAAACTGGGAAAATAAGTTCTGTGGGGTCAAATCCAGCACGAGGAGTGTTTTGCGTGGAGATTAGAAGAGGAGATATCTTCTATGCGGATTTGAGTCCCGTAATCGGATCAGAACAGGGCGGCATCAGACCGGTTCTGGTCATACAGAATGATGTGGGAAACCGGTACAGCCCCACCATTATCGTCTCGGCCATCACCTCAAGGCTGAGCAAGGCAAAGCTGCCCACCCATATTGAAATTCCAGGAGAACTGTATGGGCTGAACAAGGATTCCGTCATCCTTCTCGAACAGGTCCGAACCATAGACAAGAGAAGGCTGCGGGAGAAAACAGGCCATCTGGACGAATTTTTAATGACAAGGGTGAATGAAGCATTAAGCACCAGCTTCGGACTGGAAACCAGATATATACAATAAACGAATACATATAGGGGGTTACCAAAGATGAAAAAAGGACGGATCTTATTTCTGACGGTTACATTAGTGGCGGTTATCGGAGCGATTTCAGCTGCGCAGGCAGCCTCACAGGCTCAGCCTGGCAGCGAGTTTGATCCCCTGGTCACAAAAAGTTATGTGGATGAACAAATCCAAATTCTTACACAGAAAATCGGCAGCGGAACGGTGACCAGCAACCCATCCGGAGGAACACCCTCCGTTGGAACCGTCGATCAGCAGGTAATCAATAACCTCAGAACCGATATTTCCGATCTGATCAATCTGACGATTCAGGCGGTAACCAGAATTCAGGATCTTGAAAAGCGGAATCTGGAACTGATTCAAAAGGTCGAAGAATTGCAGAAGGGTTTTGTGGTCGTAGAGGCCGCCAAAGGACAAAAAATCCTTCTGGGCTCGGGGTCCGAAGTGCTGGTACGCAGCGGCCAGACCAAAGCTATCCAGGGTGAACTGGGTGGGCTTGCCGATGCAACAGCAGCGGCGGATTTGTCCGGGGGTGCACCGATTCCAAACCAGCATTTACTCATATCCTCCCGAAATGACGGCAGAGGCATTCAGATAACCTCCGATACGGCTTTCATGCTGATCCGCGGAAGCTATACCATTGAATAAGGAATGAAAATATGAAGAAGGAAAGCTTAACCCGGAATATAATCATCGCGGTGCTGTTTTTTGTGACCTTCTGGTTTGGCATTCGTCCCATCATCACCGGGGATGAATTTGAAAGAAAAATGGGGAAGGCCAACGGACCGCCGGGGAAAAACCAATACGGCCTGGTGGTTTTCGGCAGTGAGCCCGAAGGAATAGCAGCCGCCCTTTCTGCTTCCCGTATGGGCCTGAAAACCTTGCTGGTGACCGAAGATCTGGATCCGGGCGGAACCATCAAATCCGGACTGATTACATACACATCCCCCGATTATGCGACCATTGACGGGGAAAAGAAACGGCTGAACAACGGTATCTATACCGAGCTGTTCGGCGACACCGGCGGCAACTTTGCCATTGAAAATTATGTGGCCACGGCCCGGAAGATGCTGGACAAAGAACCCAATCTGAAGGTCATTTATGATGCCGGCATCCTGTCGGCACAGATTACGGATAATATTCTTGAAGGAGTAAACATTTACGGTGAAGGCGGCACACAGTTTATAGAAGCATCTGTATTCATTGACGCAACGGAAGACGGAACCCTGCTTTCTCTTTGTGATGTGCCATATTTCCAGGGCTCCGGTGATATCAACGTTCCCGACTCCTACATGCCTGTTGAATACAACTTTATCATTTCCGATGTAAACTGGCAGGATATTGAGAGCATTCGAAAAAGGAGCCAGATCATGGATGACTTTCAATCGGTTCTGAAGCAATACCAGAGAAACAGCCCCAAAATTAAGATTTCCAACCTGAGCTTTATCGGGCAGCCCGGGAATGATATTGTCATCAGCGGTATCCGGATGCATGGCGTGAATGTGAACGATCCTGAAAAAATGGCGGAGGATTTTAACACCGCGCTGAAAGAAGCTCAAATGCTGACCGTGTTTTTACAGGTGGTTTTCGTTCCCTTTGAGAACTGTACCTTCCGGACAGGGCCATCGGAGTTCTATATTCCGGAATACCGCCATTTCGAAGGGCGATACAGGCTGAAGGTGGAAGATATTCTGGAAAACAGGGATTTTCCCGACAAGGTTGTGATGGCGTCTGCACCGGTCGATGCCGAAAAATTTGTCAGTGCAAAGGTATCGGAGGAGTATTCCTATATCATGGGGAATCCGCAAGTTTACTCCATTCCGCTGGGTTGCTACATCACGAAAAATTTTGACAACCTGCTGATGGTGGGCAAGAAAGCCTCCTTTTCATCGCTGGCATCCACCAGCGCCGGAAGAATGGCTGTCAGCATCTCTGGCGGAGAAGCCATGGGGATTACGGCAGCCTGGTGCTATCTGAACGATTTAACCCCTGCCGAACTGTCCGAAGCGCCTGCGCAGACCATGGATGAGTACCAGGGGCTTTTGAAACGGGCCGGAGTGATCCTGGAAGACTTTGATATTCCCAATGTCAATGCCGATCACTGGGCATGGAACAGCGCCAAAGTTCTTACCGAAAATGGCCTGGTGGCCGGCGGTCTGAAAAATGACTATTTGTTTGATGTTGAAAGCTACCAGCAGAATTTATCCACGCTGATCATCAATTTGATTGTCAAGGCAGCACCGCAGAAATATTCGTTGGAACTGGACAGCAGGCTGCGAGCGTATTCCGGCGAAGAGGTTCTGACGGGTGAAACTGCTGCTGAAATCCTGTTAAAGACCGCAGATATACCGTATACACAGGGAAATGCATTTCAAACGGCAAAGGACAAGGGGTTGTTCACCGAAGAAGTGTTGAAAAGAATTAGTGCGGACAAGGCCGTCACACTGGACTGTGTATATGTCATGACCGTGCATATAATTGATAAACTTTAGATCTTTCCATCCTGAAGGAAGTCGGCGATCAGTAAATCCACAAATTTACCATAGCTTTTCATGCCTTCAGGCTGATTATTGCTTTTCAGATAAGACTCATTCATTTTATCGGCGATTTCCGAAGCCGCCTTTTTCTGGTGTTGATCCCAAAATTCCCGGATCACCTGCTGGTCTGCCCGTATTTCATCACTCAGCATGGCCGACAGATCCATATAGGTTTCAGGCGACTGATCATACAGGGCATTTCCGACATAGGTCAGCGCATTCAGATACCCCGAATACCTGAAAAGATCATCCGGGTGGTTCATGCAGGCTAAAAACCCCGCATAATTTGCCTCATCCTCCAGGGTAATGCCCATCTGGTGGGCGATTTCATGGCAGGCAGTGTGCGGAAGGGATACCAGTGGCGGCTGAATATTGATATTGGGTTCTCCCGTGAAGAAGTTGTATACGCCGCTGTAGCCTGAAATGGTTTGCACCCATGAAAACAGGTGCAGTCCCTTTACCCGCACGCGGTTGGCATGAAAAAGAGAGTATTTCCCTGCAAGCGGCGGATATCCTTCCCACGCTGTGTTCAACACATTGCGAACCTTTTGCGGATCGGATGTTTGCATAGCCGACAGCCTTGAGCGGGTGGCATTTGCGCCAGCAACGAGCGCCTTATAGGTGTCGGTCAGTTCGCTGATCGTAGCCTGCTGTACATTCAGGCCCAGTTGATCTTTTATCGGGATACGGTAATTGTTCAGACTCCAGGCAAATTGAAAGAGAAAAAGGCCGAGCGATACAATGAAAAGAATCTGTGTTGAAAACCGGATGACTTCATTTCGGAAGCTTCTTTGAAAGAAGGATTGTATCAGCCTGAAAAGGCGGTATACCGCAAATAACCCCAGACAAACAATCACAATTTCATACAGCGAAAACGGTACCAGGTTGGCAATCGCCGATTGAATGCGCGACGTGACAGGATAAATGCCCCGGGAAAAGTACTTTTCAACAAGATCGGGGTTGGATATGGCTACCCTTTTTGCAATTTGCGGCAGTATCGCCAGCAACAGCGATACAAGCGCTATCCAAAGCGCTCTTTTTTTATTTACAGATCGCTTCGGATCGGATCGTTCCGGCAGGTATCCCCAGTTACCGGATTTTACCTTCCAAAGCTTCTTTTTCTCCCGTATAAGGGTTTGTCTTCTCATAAGCATCCTTTAGTTATTTTTTTCCGGACAGCCGCTTTTTCCAGGTTAAGAGCACAAAGCGGGGCAGATCCAGCATGCGTTTAAACCGTTTCGGTTCACGAGCCAGCCTGAAAAGCCATTCCAGCCCTGCCTTGCGCATGAATTCCGGAGCCAGCGCCACCGTGCCGGCCAATACGTCGATGGATCCGCCCACCCCAAGACAAACCTTGCAGTTCAGGCGGTACATGTTCTGATGAATCCAAAATTCCTGTTTGGGCACACCAAACCCAACCAAAAGAATATCCGGCTTTAACTTGTTGATAGTTTCAATCACTGCGTTTTCTTCATCCGGTGCAAAATAGCCATGGGTATAGCCCTTGATGTTCACCTTCCCAAACTCGGACATGATGTTCACTGCGGCGATTTCAGCCACACCGGGTTGTCCGCCGAGAATATAGTAACTGATGTTTTTCCCGGCGGAAGCTTTAAACAGGTTCTTAATCAGATCGATGCCCGAAACCTTTTCCTTCAGAGGTGTTTTCAGTATTTTGGATCCGAGGACTACGCCAGCCCCGTCAGGGATCAACAGTCCCGCTTCATTCAGGATGCCTTTCAATTCGGAATTCCGTTGTGCCTGCATAATGATCTCCGCATTGGGGGTGTAAACGGCATGGATGGAATTTCCGGATACCCAGTTCAGGACGGTCTCTACGGCCTCCTGCATCGTCAAGTTATGAATTTTTACTCCATGAATATTTATTCTGTCCATATAAAGTTTAATAATCCAATCCTATTCGTCAGTGTTGTCCGCTTTCATCCTGTTGTTCCAACGCTTAAGCCACCTTATTATAATACATTTCAATGATAAATGGAATAGCGGCACAGACGGGCAGCCGGCAATGAAGGAAAATCGGTTACTGTTCACACTCCAGCAGAGCTAGCGGGTGATTTGGGTGACTTCAATTGCTGCTCGATATTGGGTATTTTTCCTGCGTTTTTGTGACAAAACCATCTTCGATCATTTGAATCATATAGGGGACCAAAACCGGGTCAAATTGCTTGCCTGCATTTTGCGTTAATTCCCTGAAAATATCTTCAGGGCTTAAGCTGCTTCGATAGCACCGGTTGCTGCTCATTGCATCGAATGAATCCGCCACACAGATAATTCTTGCGTAAAGCGGAATTTCATCACCGTGTAAGCCGGTCGGATAGCCTGAACCGTCAAAACGCTCATGATGATAAAGAGCGCCTTCCCGTATGCCAGGTATTGCGGTAAAATTCATCAGCAGTTTTTCACCGGTTGTTGTATGCGACTTTATTAAATCATATTCCTCTATGGTTAATTTGCCGGGTTTTTTCAGCACTGAATCCGGAATGCCAATCTTACCGCAATCATGCATCAGCGCAATATAATAAAGATATATAATTTCATCGGGCTTTATTTTCATGCGCCGGGCGATTTCAGCCGTATATTCGGCAACACGGGTAGAATGTCCCTGGGTATATACATCTTTCGCATCAATGAAGCTTGACAGGGTTTTCATAGACTGCACAATAATCCGGGAGTCCAGCTCCTGGCGTTTGCGATATACTGCGGTTCGTGCCCGGATGATGGAATATACAACTAAACTGATCCCCCAAATAGCAGAAGCAGCAAATAGTACCCAGAAAAGGGGCAGATTGCTTAAATTCAATACCTTATATCCGCTGATGGTATAGCTTTCAAGCGATAGTAAACTGGTAGAGTACATCACAGCGCCAAAGGTTGATGAGCTTTGCGGTTCAACAGTATCAGTCTCCCCATCCGGTATGTAGGTTAATTGATTCCCTTCGCTTGAAAAGGTTCCATTCCAGGAACTGTCGATCACAAGATCTCCCGAGAAAACCAATGTTGCGGACCAATCCTTGAACAGGGTTTCGGAGTTGTTCGTCAGAATACCATCATACTGAGCCCCTATTGGGACTGACGGATGCAGGGACAGATC
>JAEZBW010000235.1 GCA_023426765.1 Bacillota bacterium | reverse complement strand
TCCAGTAGTAGAATGCGATGCCCAGTCCCCATACATGTTCTGTGGGAGGCTGTATTACATAGAGGAAATCAGAGAAGTTATCCTTAAGGCCTGCAGGTATATTCAAGGCCTGATTTGCTATGAAGCCGCGGTCTATCTTAGAATCCTCTAGTCGATCTGGTCTAAATCTGTTATCCTCAATCCAATTCTGTATATAATTAAAAACACCGGAGGTCATTTTAATAGTTTCTGTTTTTCCGTTTTCTTTTTGTAAGACAAATGTCCTTTCCTGTCCCCACGGTTCTTTAACCCATTTCTTATTAGGATCCTCTCCGCCCTCATTATCCTTTGGGAAATCAGGGTTCGGAAAAGCAGAACCATCTCGAGCAAAACCAAATGCGCGGTAAACATCAACTCCGTTAACCTTTTTGACAGATTGGCGATAACTTGGTGTTACCGATTCACTTGCGGCCTCTTTAGTCCCATAAACAAATACAGGCTTACCTGATAATTCTTTAACACCATTTTTTGCAAATTGTTCTATTATATCTAGTCCATTAGCTTTAGTTTCATAATACCCCACTACACCTAAATTATCTTTAAGAAACCTGTTTGCATCGTCTACTGCAGCTTGTGCACTCTCATAGTTCTTGGCAATAGTGACCGGTGATAATAATGATGTTAGAATAAATGTAGCCAGAATAAAACTCAGTAGCTTTTTCACTAAAATGACCTCCTATTTATCTAAAATAAAGGTTCATGACCTTCTCGATACAAATAGATATCAATTGTCTTAGCTACTGATCTACCTATAATTAGATACTGTCCTGTCCTTTTATCATAAAACATTTTTCTTTCAATGACATCTTCAGGTTCCGTTTTGGGACGTACATGGTTCATTATCGCTTTTACTGTATCCTCACTTAATCTCTGTAATAGTATCTTTTCAAGATCCTCCTTCTGCTTTTCCACATCTCCATCGTAAAAGCTTATTTGAAAGCTTGTTTCAACAAATTCACTAGTTCGAGAATTAGCAACTGATAAATCAATATCCTTCGGTACGATAAACCCATTTACATTCTTTGTATCTCCGGTTTCCTCAACGGGCTTTCCAATACTAATACTAACTACCCTGGTTGCGCTGCGCCACTCAACTGTGGCACCGAAGGCCTCAGCCACATATCTGGCCGGTACAAAGGTCCTGTCCTCATGCAGCAAGGCCTCCGTGTCCATCTGCTTCACTTGTCCATCCAGCTTGTATTCCTTTTTACCTATATATATCTCAAGCTTATTGTCTCCCCTTACAAAGGTCGCTGTCTTTGTGTCCTTATCCCAGGGCACTGTTGCACCCAATTCTTCTCCTATGAACCTTGCAGGTGTCTGCGTCCTTCCGTTTTCATCTATAAAAGGCTTTGCGTCAGGGAAGTAAAGCTTTTTACCATTGACCAGAACCTTCAGCGGTATTTCATTAGCAGCAGTTACAGGCATTATCATTGCTGCAGCAATACCGATTATCAAAAATATACACACTAGCTTTTTCATAAATAAAATCCCCCTTGAGTATGTTTTAGTCATGCTTATTTGGCACATCAGCCATATTCGATGTGCTTTATGGAATCCTCGCCATAATTATACAATATAAATCTATATTACTTATATGGAAGTGTCAAGAAGCAAACATTACATTACTGTCTTCATTGCTGTTTTCCGGCATTTTAAAGGATGCGTACAGCCATACCTCTTTATTATTTTCCTCTTTGAAGCTGAGCACACCGCTTTGCTCGGGCGATTCGCCCGTGAAAGTGAGAGCATCCTTTTCTTCGCTTCCCGCAGACGGCATCAAGGGTGTACCGTCCACCTTCGTGATCACCCATCTGTAGGGAACATTTGTGAGATCGGTTCCGAACTTTGACGTGACATCTACTCCGACAGTGATATTTGCCCCTTTAGCCGCGCTCTCAGGAGGTTCTGAGCCATACTCATACTCTGCCGCTATATCCCCGCCATATGGCTGCAGGCGGAATGACCTGTAATTGAGGTGTGGGCTTCCGTTGTCGTTCCAGTAGTAGAATGCGATGCCCAATCCCCACACATGTTCTGTCGGAGGCTGTATTACATAAAGGAAATCAGAGAAGTTATCCTTAAGGCCTGCAGGTATATTCAAGGCCTGATTTGCTATGAAGCCGCGGTCATGCGTTGACGCCTTTACAAATTCCGGCTCAAAGTCTTGTTCCTCAATCCAGTCCTGTATATATGCAAAAACGCCGTTGGACATTTTTATCGTCTCTTTTTTACCATTCTCTTTTTGTAGAATGAACGTTCTGTCCTTGCCCCATGGTTCTCTAACCCATTTCTTGTTAGGATCATCACCACCCTCGTTATCCTTTGGAAAATCAGGATTCGGGAACGCTGAGCCATCTCTTGCAAAGCCGAAAGCACGATATACATCAACACCATTTACCTTTTTGACAGATTGACGGTAGCTCGGGGTTACCGATTCACTTGCCGCCTCTTTTGTTCCATATACAAATACAGGCTTACCAGATAATTCTTTAGCACCATTAGTCGCCAATTCTTTTATTATTTCTAATCCATTAGCCTTAGTTTCATAATACTTCTCTACCCCCAAATTATTAGCAAGAAACCTGTTTGCATCGTCTACTGCAGCTTGCGCATTAACGTAGGTCTTAGCATTAATAACCTGCAAAGGAAATGCTACAAGCATAAATATTATTAGATATAAACTTATTAGTTTTTTCAAAATTAGTAACCCCCCAGTGATTAAAACAATGGTTCATAACCTTTTCTATATAAATCAATTGCAATTGATCTAGCAGCTGATCTTCCAATAATAAGATACTGACCAGTTCTTTCATCATAAAACATTTTCCTGTCAATGACATCTTCTGGCTTCATTTTGGGACGTATATGATCCATTATCCCCTTTACTGTATCCTCACTTAATCTCTGTAATAAGATTTTTTCCAAATCATTTTTTTGTTGTTCTACATCTTTGCGTAAAAAGCTAATCAGAAATTTCGTTTCAGTGGACTCACTTGTTTCTGCATTAGCTACTAAAAGTGCGGTATCTTTCGGTACAATGAATCCGTTTATATTTTCTATATCTCCGGTTTCCTCAACTGGCTTTTCTATAGTGATACTCACTGTCCTGGTCGCACTACGCCACTCAACTGTTGCTCCAAAAGCCTCAGCTACATATCTGGCTGGTACAAAGGTCCTGTTCTCATGCAACAAGGCCTCTGTATCCATCTGTTTCACCTGTCCGTCCAGCTTGTATTCCTTTTTACCTATATATATCTCAAGCTTATTGTCTCCCCTCACAAAGGTCGCTGTCTTTGTATCCTTATCCCATGTCACTGTTGCACCCAATTCTTCTCCGA
>JAEZBW010000377.1 GCA_023426765.1 Bacillota bacterium | reverse complement strand
CCCCGCGGATTCTGGCCATCCAGTTGATGGATTCCAGCGAATTATACAGGAAATGCGGATTGATTTGCATTCGGAGCGATTTCAGTTCGGCCTTTTGTTTCAGCAGTTCCTCCTGATAAACCTTGCGGATCAGCTGTTTCACCTGATCCACCATCTTGTTGAAATGAAGGCTTAAAACACCGATTTCATCCTTTGACACATACGAACTGGATACACTGAAATCGCCGTCCCCGATTTTCAGCATTTTTTGGGACAAATCCCTCACCGGCCTTGAGATACCGTTGGATATGGCGATGGAAACAGCGACCGACAACAGGCAGGCTATCAGAATGATCAGCCATATCCAAAACCTCAGCCAAAGAATGTCCTTGTCATATTCCATGGTTGGAATATAGCTGAACAGCCTCCATGAGGTTCCTTCGACGGTTCGATAGGTTACATAATAATTGCTTCCGCCAATGTTGAACGTATTAAAATCTGCCGCTGTTGCATTGCTGATGATTTCAGGGTTCGTAAACTGGTTTTGCGAGCCAAGCATTGCTTTGTCGCGGCAGGATATGATGCTGCCCTGTTCGTTGACGATCAAAAGCTCACCATTGCCAAACAACTCCGCCTCTCCAAAGGTATTGAAAATAACGCTTTCCCGCAGATAGATGATGACATAGCCGATTTTTTTCAGATTGGTATGACTGTTGATCACGCGGCCCATGGCGGTTGTACAGGAGTCCGGATCGGTATCAAACCAGCAGACACTGCCGTCCGCCTGTTCAAGGGTGCGTCTTTCCTCTTCGCCAAGGCGCATCGTCTCCAGCGATAATGACGCGGGGTTGATGTAATAGGATGCGTTTGTGTTTGAAATGATTTGTATCGCGGCAATTCCAGGCACCGACGAGATCAACTCGCGTATCTGGGTGTTGATGATTCTTTCAAAATAGAGCTTTTCATATTCGTTCAAAAAGCCATGGTTTGTCATTTTTAAGGCATCATGGATATCCATGTTGGATACCACCTGATATGACAGAAGTTCGGCTTCCTGCAGCTTTACCTGGATGTTTTTACCGGTTTCCAGAAGGATATCTCTCGCATACTGCCCGGTTTTTTGCTTCAGCAGTGTGCTGGACCAATACAGGGAAAGGATTCCGATCAAAAGCGCAGGGAAAATGATCAGAAACAGAAAGGAAAACATAAGCTTTCTTTTAATGGGTAAGTTTCTGATAAAGCCGGCGGATTCAAATAAAACCCTTTTCAGTTGGCCAATAAAATACTTTTTTTCATTCCTGGCCGAACCCAGCACAGGCAGCCCGGATTGATTGATGTTCTCTTTTGTTCCAGTCTCATTTGAGAGAGGCTGGTGGTTTTCCACCAGATGATTAGCCCGTTTTTTCCCAAACCTGCTCATTCCTGACCCTCACCGAGACCCTTCCCCGTTGAAAAAAGCCTGTCCCTGTATTCAGAAGGCGTCATGTCATAATATTTTCTGAAAACCTGACTGAAATAGCCTGAATCCTGAATTCCAACCTTTTCAGCGATTTCATATATTTTATTGTCATTTTCGGACAGAAGCTCGCAGGCCTTTTTCATGCGGATGGTGGTCAAAGCGTCGAGAAAGGTTTTCCCGATTTCCTTTTTAAACAGCCTGCTGACGTAGATGTGGTTCATATGTACATATTCGGCGGCGGTATACAGGGTGATTTCTTCGGCATAATGCCTTTCCATATAATCGAACAGAGTTCCAATGGCCTTGTTCCGGATGGCTGTGTTTTTAACGTGGTTTGGGTTGTTCCTGCCATAGGTCTCCAGGTTTCGTTTGGCTTTGTTCACACTTTCGATGATTTCGTCCGGGTCCGAAGGCTTCAGGATATATCCGATGGCACCAAGCCGGATGGCTTCCCTGGCATAGTTGAAATCCTCATAGCCGGTCAGCAGGATGGTTTGTATTTCAGGATTCTCGGCTTTTGCCGCTTCAATCAGCTTCAGCCCGTCAATTCCCGGCATGCGGATGTCGGTTAACAGAATTTCAGGACATTCGGATTTCAGCAGCGAAAGAGCCTGTTCACCATCCTGTGCAACTCCGAGGATCTGAACATCGTAGTCATTCCACGGGATTGACATCAGCCCCCTGCGGATCATCAGTTCATCATCTGCAATGACCATGCCATACATAAGGTATATCCTTTCCTGAGACATCTTTATGTTTCTGTTGAAACCAACCATCTCGCTGGTTTAGAAAAACCAACTTTTTCACTGGTTTCAGATAAACCAACCTTTTCGCTGGTTTCAGACAAACTAACCTTTATTCTGGCTTCAGCCGAACTGGTCGACTCTTCCATTACAGTATCACAGTTTGGTTACATGGTTCAATAGCCCATTACCAGTATAATTTCCATTCCTTCCATAGCCTGACGAGGGCTTCAAAGTAGAAATAATCCCCCCAGATGCAGCATTCATCCACACCGCATGAACCGGGTTTGTTATAAACACCGTGCAGCAGGATACCATTGGAATCGGGAGATTCCTTTGTTGTATATTTGTCTGTCAGCGACAGGATGATTTTTATGGCCGCATTTTGATAAAGCGTTCTGTATAGATGGGTCTGTGGTAAGTGTTTGATCAACTCCAGTAAGCCGCAGGCTGCAATGGCTGCTGAGGAACTGTCACGCTCCTGTTCCCCTTCGGTAAAGATTAAATCCCAATAGCAGACATTATCATCCGGCAGCCGGTTTAGAAAGTAATTCGCCATTTTAAACGCTATTTCCAGAAAACTCTCATCAGCGGTATAGACATAGCTTAGCGGGAAGCCGTAAATGGCCCATGCCTGTCCCCTGGCCCATGAGGAATCATCGGAGAAACCCTGGCAGGTCTTTCCCCCTATCGGTTCCCCTGTTTGCGTATCCATATAGAAGGTGTGATAGCAGGAAGCATCTTCTCTGACGATATACTTTGCAGCCTGTCGGGCATGATTGTACGCCATGTTTCTGTATTTTTTATCATCGGTCACATCGGACGCCCAGTACAATAGCGGCAGGTTCATCAGGCAGTCGATGATCATTCTGCCTCGCTGCGCCGGATCGTTTAAATCTCCCCAGGCCTGGATAATACCCGCTTTGTCATAATACCGTCCGATTAAAAGTTCAGCCGCCATCAAGGCTGATTCTTTGGCCTGTACGTCACAGGTCAGTTTATAGGCTGCCATGCAGGATAAAGTGTATAAGAAACCCAGGTCATGGGTATCCGTACCGATTCTGTTTTCAATTCTGCTCCGAAAACTTTTTATTTGGATCTCCGCAACTTTCCTGTATTTCGGGTCGCCGGATACTTCGTACGCCAGCCACAGCATTCCCGTCCAGAAAGAGGTTGTCCAGTCGGTATTGTCGGTTGGACTGTACACATTGTTGGTACTCACCGGCCCAGGGAATGATTCTGTAAAAACAGCCAGGTTTTCATCGATTTTTTGCAGGATGTATTGCATGGCCTGTTCAAGGTGCGGTTTGTCCATATCGGGCTTATCGCTGAATTTTTGTTGTTCCCGAATTCCTTCATCCATTACCGGTTTCATAAGATCCTCCCCTGATGGTTTCGTTATTTCGTTTATTACGTTTCCTCTCTGTAGGTTGCACGGTAAGGTATGCTGCTCTTTTCGGTTCGATTCAAAACTGTATGTATTCAAAGCTTTTTTTCGAGTTATTTCTTTAAATATTGGGTCATCCCGGCGCCATGGGTTTCATTGGGCCTGTCCACAAATCCTAATTTCCGGTAGAAGGGTTCCTTTCCCTTTGCGGCCATCAGGTTTACAAAAACTGTCTCCCCTTCACACATGCTGTCTTTAATAGATTGCAGCGCCATGTTCATCATGGTTTTACCAATGCCCAGACCCTGGTATTCCGGAAGCACAATCACATCTGCGAAATAAGCAATATATCCTCCATCGCCGACGACCCGGGTCATGCCGATCGTCTTGTTTTCGTGCTTTGCGGCCACAAAATATACGGAGTTGTTTATGCTTTGGTGGGCTTGCCTTGCAGGCAACTCAGGCCAACCAACGGATTTTCTCAGGAAGTTGTATTCATTTTCTGTTACCGTATGTACAAATTGAATCTCGGAAACATTCATTTTAATCACACTCCTCTGGTTTTGCATAAGCTTTTCCATTCCTGAATAATAATACTCACCGCATCTTCAGCGGTTTTAGCTCCCTGTACATGTATATCGCAGGCTTTTATATACAGAGGATATCTTTCTTCGAAGATTTCCTTCAATCTGCTTTTTCCATCCTTCAACAAAGGTCTGTGCGATGTTTCGATATCCTCAAGGATATCTTCGAGGGGACGATCCAGAAAGAACACGAGGCCTTTCTCCTTCAGCGCGGCAACGTTTTCCGCTTTTTTAATCACACCACCCCCGGTAGCAATGACAACACCGTTTAATTCACTGACAGCTTTGACAGCTTTCGTTTCAATATTCCGGAAATGTTCCTCTCCTTTTTCAAACAGGGATGGAATACAGCCCCAATGATCTTCAATGTATTGATCCAGATCGATAAAAGTAAGCTTTAACTTTTCTGCTACCGCCTTTCCGACAGTGGTTTTTCCGCTTCCCATGATTCCAATCAGTACAATATTCTGTAAGCTCATTATTATCCCTCTTTGCTCCCCTTCGATATGCTGAGTGTCAGCACCTGTCATCCTGAACGAAGTGAAGGATCTTACCACCAAGAGATAAAATTCATCGCAATGTTCAGAATGTCGACAGATTTACCTTGTATTATCAATCCAAAGATTCAAATGCCAATTCTTTTCAGTATCGCATCCACCATGTCCAAGCCGTAGTCTTCTTCATTCCAGATTTCCTGAGCCTTAACCGCCTGAGCCACCAGCATAAACAGGCCGTTGACGTTGGGGATGCCCATTGAATCGGCAATATTCATCAGCTCGGTCCTAGCGGGGTTATAGATCAGATCAAACAAAAAGCCCGAGCCTTTCATTTGCGCATGATTCAGCGGGGAAACGCCAGGGTTCGGATACATACCCACCGGCGTTGTGTTTACAATCAAATCGAAGGGACGGTATTGTTCAATTTCATGATAGTCAATGGCTATTGCATTGGGATACCTTTCCTTTGTCTGCGAGGGCTTTCTTCCGGCAATATACAGCCCGGTGATACCAGCATCCAGAAGATATGCCGCTACAGCTTTTGCCGCCCCTCCGCTTCCGGTAATCAGCGCTTTTTTCCCATCCAATTGAATTCCATTTTTTTGAAAGGTATAGTCAATCCCAAAATAATCGGTGTTAAAGCCTTTAAGAGAACCCTTCATTGTTATCGTGTTCACTGCACCAATTTTAGCGGCTTCCGGTGATATTCGCTCCATGAAAGGAATAACCTCTGCTTTATATGGTATCGTTACATTCAGGCCTTTAAAGCCTTCCTGCAGTGCATGGTGAATAAAAATCATCAGCTCGCTTTTCTGCAGCTCAAAAAGCCGATATTCACCCTGAATCCCGGTGATTTCAAAGAAAGCTCTGTGAATTTGCGGTGAGTAGCTGTGAGACAGCTTCTCACCAATCAGACCGTATAGCATGCGTTCCCCCTGTTCGCCACAATGAATGCTTCTTTCCTTCTTCCTGAGTGTCAATACCTGACACTGCTATGAAAACGTTACCATCAGCACAGTTCCTGTTATCCTCAGCGCAGCTGTCATCCTGAGTGTAACGAAGGATCTTCTCACTTAGATTCTTCACTGCGTTCAGAATGACAATAAATTGTTTTTCCTCGAAAATAATGTTCAGCAGCTGGAAGGCTCATAAGCCCTGTAATTCCCCAAAACCCGGAATTTCTGTGCCGCATCCTTCAAACACTCCAGCAGTTCCTTTACTCCCGAATCCATCAGATTGCCTTCAAAGTCAAAGAAGAACAGGTACTCCCACGGTTTGCCGATGATAGGCCTGGATTCTATTTTTAAAAGGTTCAGGCTGCGCTCGTTGAACAACCTGAGGATGGAATACAAGGCACCGGGTTTGTGAGCGATATCCATAACGATGCTGATTTTATTGCAGCGCTTGCTGACGACCGGATCCCTTTCAATAACGATGAAACGGGTATAATTGTCCTGGTTGAAATGGATATTGGGAACCAGGATCTCCAGTCCATACAGTCGGGCGCTGTTTTCAGAAGCAATGGCTGCTTTTGTTTTGTCATTTAACCTGCTGACCAACTCTGCACTGCTTGCAGTGCTGTGATATGGAATCTGTTCCCAGGGGTGCTTTTTCAAAAACAGGCTGCTTTGCTCCAGACCCTGCTGGTGGGAATACACAGTTTCTATATCCTCCAGCTTTGTCCCAGGTACCACCAACAAGTGATGGCATATTTTTGTGATGTTCTCACCGGTTATAAACACCTGATTATCCCGTATCAGATCCATGACAGCAGCAATCGTTCCGGTTGAGGAGTTTTCAACAGGCAGCACACCTGCTTCGATTTCCCCCTTCAATAAAGCTGAAACCACTTCTTCAAAAGTCATATAGGATTTTTTTGCGATTGAATTGTCAAAATACGAAAGAGCGGCTTCTTCACTGTAAGATCCCGGTGCTCCGTAATAACCGGTGACGGTGCCGGGTATAATGATTCTTTCAGTCCGGCAAGTGTCAGGCTCATTGTCCGTTGACAGTTTTGAAAGCTGATATTGCCTGGATAGCGTCATTAAATCATCCATGAAGAACCGTAAATAAGATTCAAGCTTTTTATTTTGCAACTGGGATACAGCCTTTGCGATGACTTCCTTTTCGCGGCTGGAATCCAATATCTTCATGTTGTGCTGCTTTTTATAAGCGGCTACTTCCGATACGGTTTCCATTCGTTCCTCGAACAGTTCAACCAGTTTTTCATCGATGGCATTGATTTTTTTTCGGATTTCATTCAGGTTTAGTTCCATTCAACTGTTCTCCTTTTCCTGAAAGAGATTCTTAATATGATGATCTGTACTTCTTTTCTTCCAGCAGCAAATCCATCACAACCAGTGCCGCTGCCGCATCCAGCACAGGAACAGCCCTTACGGCGACACAGGGATCATGTCTGCCATGGATGCTGTATTCTCTGGCCTGCATGGTTTTCGTGTCCAGAGCCTGTTGTGATTTGCTGATGGACGGCGTCGGCCTGAAGGCTGTGCGGAAGATGATCGGCATGCCGTTTGTAATACCGCCATTTATCCCTCCGGTGTTATTTGTTTTAGTCGGACAGAAGTATTCCGATATATCCGGACAGGAATCCTCGGGCTTTGTTTCCTTTCCACCAATTGTTTGTACTGCGTGGTTTGATGATAAACCCGAAGAGGCTGCCGGATTTGATGATTCATGGGATCTGAAACTGGTGTCCTGATTTTCATGTTTATCAGTATTTTGCCAAGGAACCTGTCCCCGTGGTAAAAGGTTTTGCCAGGGAACCTGTCCCCGTGGTAAATCAAAGCTGTCGTTGGCTTCGCTGCCCCGCATCGATCCGAAGCCAAAGCCGGCGCCAAACTCAATTCCCTTTGTTGCCGGGATGGAAAATACAAAGGCAGCAAGCCTTGCTTCTACCGATTGGAACATGGGCGAGCCCAACCCCGCAGGAAGGTTTACAATAGCGGTCTCCAGTACCCCTCCAACAGAATCCTGATCCAACCTGGCATCATTGATTTCTTTCATTATCTCCTGGGCAGTTTCCGGGTTAACCACAGGAAACCGCATACCACGGAAGGCTTTCAGCTGTTCTGCGTTAATATTGACAGGATCGATCCGGGTATCTTCAATACTGCCGATGCGCAGCAAATGAGTACCAATCGTGATGCCCCGCTGCTCCAGATATTGTGCTGCGATGGCTCCGGCGAAAACGATCGGTGCTGTCAATCTTCCAGAAAAATGACCCCCGCCGCGATAATCATTAAACCCGTTATAACGGATTTTCCCTGTATAATCCGCATGACCTGGGCGCATCATGTCTTTCAGTTCTTCATAGTCCTTTGAACGCTTGTCGGTGTTGCGGATGATCCCACACAGCGGCGTCCCCGTTGTATACCCATTCAGAAAACCGCTGACAATTTCAACGGCATCGCCTTCTTTTCGGGGTGTAGAATAGATATCCTGCCCGGGTCTTCGTCGTTCCATTTCTTCATGAATTCTCGTCATATCCAGCCGTATTCCTGACGGCAGACCGTCAATGACAACCCCGAGGGCAGCCCCATGGGATTCTCCGAAAATTGAAACCCGGATATTTTCTCCCCACATACTACTCACAGGCTTTTCCCCCCAACCCTTGATAGTGCTCCCAAAAAGAGGGATACGATTTATTGACGGCCTGACAGCCTTCAATCGTCGTGTTCTTATCGCAAACGGAAGCAGCGATGGCTGCAGCCATGACAATACGGTGATCATTCCAGCCGTATACCCGTCCGCCAACCAGTTTCTTTTTCCCTTTTATGGAAAGGCTGTCTTCCTTCTCGGTGATTTTCGCGCTTAACGCCTTCAATTCGGTTGTGATGGCCTTCAGACGGTCACATTCCTTGATTCTAAGCCTTGCTGCATTGAAAATCTCCGTATCTCCTTCGGCAATGCTGCCCAAAACGGCAAGTACCGGAACCAGATCGGGGCATTGGGAAACATCCATCCTAATTCCCTTCAGCCGGCTTTCTTTTGCAAACAGCAAATTATCCTTCCATGAAAGGCTTGCTCCCATTTGCCGTAAAAAGGTCTCTATCACTTTATCGCCCTGAAGCGAGTCCGGGTTTAGCCCATCAATGGCGACGGGGCCGGATAAAACACCGGCTGCCAGCCAGAAGGCCGCCTGAGACCAGTCTCCTTCCACCTGATAATGCTGTGGAAGGTACTTCTGCCAGCCGGGAACATGAATTTTATTCTCTTCTCGGTTAAAATCAATATGGATCCCAAACCTCTTTTGCATTTGGAGCGTCATGTCAATATAACCCGCCGATTCCAGCGGCGTTGTCAATGTGATCACCGAGTCGCCCGTCAGCAGCGGCAAGGCCAGCAGCAGCCCCGAGATAAACTGGGAGCTGACATCTCCCCTGATACGAAAGTTTCCTGGTTTCAGCGCTCCATTCAGGGTGAGCGGAAGTTTTCCGGTTTGTGTCTGATAACGGATTCCCTGGGAATCAAATATTTCGTAAAAAACACCAAAGGGTCTTTCGGTCAGCTTGCCCTCACCGGTAATCTCAACCTCTCCGTCAGTCAGCCTTGAAACCGGTATGATAAACCGTGCGGTGGTTCCGGACTCACCGCAATGAATGAGCCTCCTTTTGATTGTAACAGTTCCTTTTCCGCGGATCACCAGCATTTTTCTGCCCGGAATCCGGCTTTCAAGGATGTCCATGTCCCCGCCGAGGGCTTCGGCTGCACGACAGGTGGCAATAATATCCTCAGACAGCTCTACGTTGTCAATCCGGCTTTCCCCTTCGGACAGGACTGCACAGATAACAGCCCGGTGCGCCATGCTTTTGGAGGGCGGAATATGAACAGTTCCCGACAGCCGAGAAGGCTTAATGGTTAGATTTTTCATCGATCCAGCCTCCAATTCTCTCTTTTGGGAATTTCTCAAGAACAACCTCGCCAATGCTTTTAATTAGCACCAGGGACAATTCATCGGTTTGTGCCTTTTTATCCAGCATCACCGTTTTTTGAATGATTTCGCTGTTTACCTCGGGCCAAGCTGTCGGTAAATGATACTGTGTTACGATAGAACGGATTTTTTGCGGAACATCTGCGTCACAATAACCAAGCCTGCAGGAAAGCTCCGCTGCAAACACCATTCCCATTGCGACACTCTCACCATGTGTATATTTTTCATAATGGAAAGCTTTTTCTATCGCGTGACCAAAGGTGTGCCCGAAATTCAGAATCATCCGCAGGCTGGTTTCCCGTTCATCCTGCTGAACTACCAGCCGTTTGATGTCACAGTTGCGGCAGATAATTTCTTCGGCATGCGCCATGAAATTATCCCGGCTTCCAAGCTCTTCCAGCCATTCAAACATCTCTTTGTCGCGAATGCAGCCATGTTTGATCACCTCGGCCATACCATCTGAAAAATGCCTGTCGGGCAGGGTGTTCAGCAGCAGTGGATCGATCAGAAC
>JAEZBW010000191.1 GCA_023426765.1 Bacillota bacterium | reverse complement strand
CCCCCTGCCAAGCCAACGCTTCCCGGATCGGACATACGCCCCACCCCTGTCGCATCAGCCTCGGCTGGGACCGATTCAAAGGCAGTTGGACTCCAAGGAGGAAGAAGCGAGACAGCCGCTTTGAGCGCCGCCTGTCCGCCGGTTCCTGATGGAGTTTGGAAACAGCTCAATGCCATCTTGAACACTTGGCCAGGGGAACTAACCGAAGCTCAGCTTTGCCATGTGCGGGGCACGTGGCGATATCTGCATTCCCAAGGGCGGTTGCCTACCACGGAAACACTTTTGCAAGCCGCCCAAGCGACAACAACGAATTTTAGCAGGTGGTTATATGGCTACCAATTCCAGAGAGGAAGACACTGCGCCGCGTAAATATGTGAAGCGCAAGGGCATTGCTCGTATCGATGTAATAATCCATCGACAGTTAATTGAGCATTGGCTCGATGAAAAATACTCAGCGGAGTCCATATACAAAGCCCTCGTCGAGAAAGGCATTGTTCAGGGGAATTATACTTACAGAACCTTCTTAAGAGCGCTGCAATTGAAAATTTATAAGGCAAAAAGGCGCAATCTTCAGCCAGAAACACAAAAATCAGAATCATCCCAGAACAATCCTCATCACAACATTGCAAAAGAAACCCAATCACGAGGAGAGAAAACACACGAAGCAAAACCTGTCACAAAGCGTGACACTGTTATCTTTTCCATACCATCAAACAACATAACTGGGGACGACTAATGGGCACAATTCACATGGTCCTGCAAGGAAAAGGCGGCGTTGGAAAATCTTTCATCGCCAGCCTGCTCGTGCAGTATCTCAAACTGCAAGGTTGTGCGGTCAACGCCATCGACACCGACCCCGTCAATAACACGCTTGCCGGCTACAAAGAATTCGATGTCAGCATCTTGCCCATCATGCGAGAGAATAACGTTGATCCGCGCATGTTCGACAGCTTGATGGAAACCGCCCTGGTGCTGCCCGAGGACGCCCATCTCGTCATTGACAACGGAGCGTCGAGCTTCATTCCCCTTTGTTCCTACCTCCTCGAAAACGAGGCCATCAATCTGCTTCAGGCCGAGGGGCATACCGTCATGCTGCATTCCGTAGTGACGGGGGGCCAGGGGATCATGGACACGGTCAACGGCTTGGCTGCGCTGGCCAAATACTTCCCCGAGGCCCACCTGACTGTCTGGCTCAATCCCAAGGATGGTGAGATCGCCCTGGACGGCCTGACCTTCTACGACTTCAAAGTGTTCAAGGAGTACGGCAACAGCTTCCATTCGGTGATCGAGCTGCCTCATCGCAATACGGCGACCTTCGGCAAAGACCTCTCCGACCACCTGGCCCGGCGTCAGTCGTTCGAAGCAGCCATTCATTCCTCACAGCCTATCATGGTCCGTCGTCGGCTCAGCAAATACTGGGATGATGTGGTGGCCATCATGGACAGGGCCAACCTTCTGATGGGGAGGGCTGGGTAATGGCTCCTGATTCAGAAGTCCGAAACGAAGACCCGAGCCAGGCAATGCCGGATGGCATCGGCCTGAGCTTCGACCAGGTGCGGACCCTGCTGATCCAGGCGCACAGAACGACCATGAGCGATGACGACCCCATGCTCATGCTGGTGACCATCAACAACGCTTTCTTGAGTGAATATGACAAGCTGCTCGACCGCCACAACGAGGCCCTGACCGCCTTCCTCGTGGATCAAGCGCACGAATACCTGGAAGTGGCCCGAGTGGCGGCGGAGGCCGCCTCTGGCGTCGGTATCATTCAGGAGACCTGCGGGAAGCATTTGGCGGCAGTGAACGTGTGCCAGGGGAACATGAAATGGCTGGCGGCGATCACGGCCATCTCAGCGCTGCTCAACGTGGCGGTTTTCGTTGTGGGGGCTTTACGATGAGTGACCCCCGCCTGATCCGCAGCCTGGAGCAAGCCATGGGCAGTATGGTTCTTGGCGCTCTCCAGGCTCCCGACATCCTAGAGATCATGCTCAACCCGTGTGGCCTTCTATGGCTTGAACGCTTCGGGGAGCCCATGAGCCAGGTGGGCTCCCTTTCCCCCGAACAGGGTCGTCAGGTTGTCTCCCTCGTTGCCTCCGCCCTCGGGACTACCATCACTCGGGAACAGCCCGTGGTTGAGGGCGAGCTCCCTATCGACGGAAGCCGCTTCGAAGGCACCGACTTTCCCATCGTCCCCGGGCCATCGTTTACGATCCGCAAAAAGCCCAGCACGGTTTTCACCCTCGAAGACTATGTAGACAAGGGCATCCTGTCCCCGAACCTCCTGCCGTTTTTGCATCAGGCGATCTTGCGCAAGTGCAACATCCTTGTGGTTGGCGGGACTGGCTCCGGGAAAACCACCCTCGTCAATGCCATGATCGAGGCGCTCTCTCGCCTGTGCCCTGATGACCGAATTGTTGCCATGGAGGACACCTGCGAACTCCAGGTGTCCAGTCCCAACCGGGTGATGTTCCGGGCCTCGGACACCATGGGCATGCAGCGCCTGACCAAGATCACCATGCGCTACCGGCCCGACCGAATCCTCGTTGGCGAGGTGCGCGACGGCGCTGCGCTCGATCTCCTCAAAGCCTGGAACACCGGCCACCCTGGCGGTATCGCCACGCTGCACGCCGACAGCGCCTTAGACGCCCTCGGCCGACTGGAAGACCTAGTCGCTGAACGTCTGACCTCCCCGATGCATCGTCTGATCAGCCGAGCCATCAACGTGATCGTCTTCATCCGCAAAACTCCCGAGGGTCGGCAAATCTCAGAAGTCGCTTTCGTTCATGGTTATGACTCTTCAAGTCATGCATATAATATTGAATACGTATTCAAGAGTAATATGAGTGTGAATCAAGGCAACTGGTATAAAGAATACATCAAAGGAGATTGCGATGCGTAAGAAGAATGTTTGCTTCGTATTGGCTGTAGCTGTTGTTTTGGTGACCTGTTCGGATGCCCTGGCTTCCGGAGGCATTTCAGAATTTTCATCACCGTTAGAAAAGGTCGTCCAGACAATCACTGGTTCCGCCGGCAAATGGATTTCCATTACCGCCATGGCAATCTGCGGCGCTGTTTACATTTTTAACAAGGAAGACATATCCGGCGGTTTCAAGCTCCTTTTGTCCGTCGTCTTCGGAATTTCTTTCATCGCCTTTGCAACAAACATTGTTGAATCCGTTTTCTCCTTCAGCGGTGCGATAATTTAACATGAGAACGCTCCCTATCCATCAGTCTTTGCACCGTCATAATCACGTGATGGGTGCTGAACGGGAAATCGCGCTGTGCATCTGCCTGTTTGCCATGCTTGTCGGCGTCGGCGGCATGACCTGGATTTCGGGGCTTGCGGCGGTGCTGTTCTATGGTGGGGGGCTCCTGGTGGCCAGGAGGATGGCCAAGGCGGACCCGATCATGAGCAAGGTCTGGATGCGCCATATCAAACAACAGCTCTACTACCCTGCCAAAGCCAGCATTTGGAGGAGAAACTGATGCTCAATCTGCGCAAGTTCCGCTCCCGCGCACGTGGCGTCTCGGACCTGCTGCCCTATGCGGCTCTCATTGCCCCGGGCATCGTGCTTTGCAAAGACGGGACGTTTCTGGCGGGATTTGTCGCGCATGGGCAAGACACAGCCTCCAGTACCGCCGACGAGTTGGCCTTTGTTTCCGCCCAGTTCAACAACGCGGTAAAACTTCTGGG
>JAEZBW010000029.1 GCA_023426765.1 Bacillota bacterium | reverse complement strand
TTTGAGAGTAGCTAAGGTAACGCTTTTCCATTACGCGCAGAGGTTCCGTCAACTCCCCCTCGTGTTGTAAAATAATCCACGGTCCCTTAAATACAGTTTCCCTTATTTCTGTTTCGTTACCGTTTTTTTCCTTTTTAGTGCGGACATACTCCAGGTGTATATCGCTAAACTCTATGCCTCGTCCTTTGTATTTCCCCTTAAAGTAGTCGTTGCCGTTAAAAGTATTCCAGCCGTTCACAAGAGCAGCTTCTTTAATTTGCTTTTTGCTAAAGGAAGCTTTGGGCTTGTATTCCTCGACAGTAAAAACTTCCGAAAGCACAAACCGAGTGACGTTCTCTTTTATGAAGATAGCGGTTTTTCGGGATGAGTTGCTTGCCAGAAAAATCATAATGGCATCAGCCGCAAAGAACGCCATTATAATTACCATGAAAATGATGGATTTTGTCACCAAGTAGAGTATGATGAAAATAATCATCACTCCCATGAGCGCTAAAGCGATATGAAACAGTTTTTTGTTCTTTTTCTCCATCAGGTTGATTTGCTCTTGCAGCCCTGCGTCGCTTTGTTGCGTTGTTTGCTTGGTTTCGTCCATAATTATTCCTCCTTGTATTTAGCGGCGGACATAGGTTCCGGTATAATCCCCGCCCGTGACGTACATATCGTCTCCGTCATATTTCGTGACATGGATGGTATCCTCGCCGTCGAATTCAAAAACAATATCCCCGAACTGCGCGCGGCGCGGATTCGCGGAGTCAAGGCCGGCAAATGAGCTTTCCGCTTCCGCTCCGTCTGCGTCTAAAAATGTAAACTGAAATCCCACGCCATTGTAGTTTGTGATGCCAAGCGTATAATGGTCAGATTCATAGGTACCCCACCAGTACACATCAGTCGGGCTAATGTTTGATCCCACGTCAAACAACTCGCCTTGCCCCACATCCTCCAGCGGCACATATCCGTACTCCTCGCCGTCGTAGTAGAGTACATAAATATGACCGCTTTCGGTTACGACAAAGCTGTACGCAGAGCCGAACTTTTCCGTGTCAATCATGTCAATCGGATCAACCGCATACAGATAGACGAACTTGCCGTTTAATTCAGCTTCGCCGTTATAGACGGGCTGCCAACCATCACCCATTTCAGCCAAAATCGCGTTGGAGAGAATCTCTGCCGCTTCATTCTCGCTGATTTTATAGGCTGAGTCATCGGCGCCATCTGTCTCTTCAGTCTTCGCCGCATCTATATACTCCAACATTTCTTCAACCGTCAAACAACTCACTCCCGGCGTGTAAAGCCTGTGTGAATCGTCCCATATGACGTTAAATCCTTGAATCGGGTCGTCCCCGCCCAGACCCAAAACTCCGAAACACCAGGGACCATCTCTGTACTCCGGCTCATCCTCGGTGACGGCGGTAATAGTCCACTCTGCGTTTTTCGCCTGTTTCTCCGGAAAACTGACGGAGTATTCCCGGATTTCGCCGGCCCCGAGCGGACTGTCGAGGACTTCAACGGGCTCAGCCAACGGTTTCCCATCGACATCAAGAATCAAGGAATTCAATGTAACATCGGTTTGGTTATAAACCCACATCGTCTTGGTCATTCTCACTTCTGCGCCGCAACCGGTCAAGCTGAGCGTGAACACCGCAAAAATTATCATTGCAATCCCATAAATGCCGATTGTCTTTTTCATGCCCTTGTTAGTCCTCCTTCGATTTTGATGCTATATTTTGTTTATCTGATTTCAAGATTCTGCCCTGTCAAACGAGCGAAGTCTTCCATCGGAATATATACCTCTCCGTCCACATAAACCGGTGCCTCGCGCATTTCAGTCAGCAAATAGTAGGCATCACCCGCGTTAATTTCGTCACAAAACCACACTTCATTTGTGTCTAACATAAGGATGAACCACACCACATCTGCGGGGCCCCATCTCACGAACACGCAGTCATAATCCAGAAAACGCTTGGTTCCCTCGTCTACCCAATACCCACCGGTCTCGGGATCGTAATTTTTAAGCAGATCGAATAGCCTGTCGTCATCGGTCGTGTAATCGTAATAATACCCAAACGACTCAAGGAACGATTCTCCCTCCGCATACCACACGTCATCTATTTCCTCTATTTGCAGTTGACCCGAAACATCCGCACCGTTGACAAGGACGACCGGTATCTCGTCGGGTTCCGGCGTAGGTTCTTGTGTAGGCTCCGGTTCGTTTGACGGTTCGTCGCTGTCTGGTACATATGGCGGCGGAGTGTAGTTGTCGGTCGCGATTTCATTGCCGTTCTTTTCCGCATCGGCACGTGTGTCGTCTGGCACGGCGCTGTCGGATGTTGGTTCCGGTTTGCTGGGCGTCTCGGCGGGAGTGTCGCTTTGCGACAGCTTGGCTTCGTAAAAACGGTACCAAGTCAAATAACTGTATTTCGTTCCTTCCGCGCTGGGGAGGAGTTCGCTTACAAAATTGACTTTGTGACAGTCGTCAAGATAAGGGGTTGACGCTTCCTTTATTGTTCCTGTTTCGGGCATCGCCTTCAGCACCCCGTCATCCAGCACCATGCCGTAGATGACTAACTTAATGATTCCCTGCTCATTAAACGCGAGAAGTTCGTATTTCAAGCGTTCAAACCCCGGCAAGATTTCGCCGCCCACATCGTTGTCCATCCATGTGACGTCAGTATAGTAATAATCGCCATCGATCTGCACAAGATTCCACGCATGGCCGACGCCCCTTTCATTATTAACGCTTACTGCATACGCCGCATCAATACCAAGGAAAGCCGCGAGATACTGGAATCCTCGAGCATACCCCGCGCAAACCGTTTCGCCCGTGACAATGCCGGAATATATATTTTGACTATATTTGCATTCCAGCACAGACCCCGCCGTGTAGTGACTGATTTCACAAAGCGCATCGGCTATATACTTGACCCTGTCTATCTGCGAGACAATCTGCTTGCCCTTAGCGATGATGGGTTTCGCCTTGGCAGTTATATCGGCAAGTGCTTTGTCAACGCCGATTTGCATGATTTCGTCGTCCAGGCTAAAACCTACATACCCCAGCGCTGCATCAGGATCATATTCAAATCCTCCCGCGTGTCTGTATGCCGTTCCGTGGGCGAAACCATCAATGAAGAAAAATTCCGGATGGTCGTAAAGCAACGCATGAACAGTCGTTGCGGCTTCTGCAATCGTGATGCCAAAATCGCAGTTCACCTCAAATTCGCCGCGTTGAATGCAACTTGCGAGAATGTCATATACAAGC
>JAEZBW010000015.1 GCA_023426765.1 Bacillota bacterium | reverse complement strand
ATTTGGTTCGGGGTTAAGCCATAACGTCCAATATATTTATCTCGTTCAGCTATTAAGTCATACTGGTTCCATAAGGCTGGGCGAGGAGATACAAATGACATATCACCTCGAAGTATATTAAACAATTGAGGTAATTCATCCAGCGAAGAACGCCGTAAAAATGCTCCGGCCCGGGTAATATATTGTTCCGGATCCTTAAGCATATGCGTAGGAATGTCATGGGGTGTATCTATTCGCATAGTTCGAAATTTTATTATACTAAAAGTATTTTTGTTTTTACCGACTCGCTTTTGACTAAAAAAAATGGGACCTTTCGAATCAATTTTAATTAGTATAAACAATAATACAAATACCGGACATAATAATACCAAACAAATGAGTGCCAGTATAAAGTCTAGAATCCTTTTAATATGTAAATACATAAAATATCATCACCTTACTGTATAAGTACAGACATAGCATATTTATTACTTCCTTCATTGAAGTCACATTCTTCTTCAGGTGTATTTTTTCGCTAGTTTCATTGAGCAGTATAGTGGTTTCAATCCGCTGTTAACTAAAGTTTTTTCTGTTTCTTAGTAGATAGCATAATATGTCTGCGCTTATTTTTCTATAATAATAATATTCTCAATGACACAATCAGATTCAAAATATATTCTTAACTCATTGGCTTCGTTAACCGTTTCTTCTACAACCAACTCCGATGTGTAATAGTCGCCCTCCTGCATTAGGGGAATAACATCCTTTGTGATGCCAACAACATGAAAACCTAAATAATCAATAGGCTTATCCAATTTTATTAAGATTTCATATGCCTTTCCCTCTTTTAAACTCACTGGATAACGAGCACTTATACAGCTTCTACCGCTCGTATTAATGTGCAAACAGCCATCTTCAACAAATGCACTCATTATTTCCGGATTATAGACGTACCATTGATCAGGAAAATTATCTTGATTTATGTCTAAATCAAACATACTATTATGAACGATTGTATTAACGTTTCTGTTCTCTCGATTTAAATTGTTTTGTATATACCTAATCTTTTCGTAAAGATTTATTGTTTCTTTGTTAAACAAGAAAGGATTCATGTTTTCTTTATTGGTCTGAATTGCTTCATCGATTACACCCATGCTTAAGTTAATGTATTTCTGAACATTTTCGTAATCGTTGTTATTTAAATACTGACATAAATACTGAAAGTATACGTTTACCTTAGAGTGCCATAATGATGGCTCATAAGGAAACAACGATATTGCTTTATTCAAATATTCCATTCCTTCCTCAGTGTTGCCGAGTTTAAAACAATAGCTAGCCAAATTCATAGTAAGGTATAAATTATTGTCTGCTTTTTTTTCAACTCTCATTATGTTTTCATTCAATTTAGAAATCTGCTGCTGGAATAACAGTAACTCTTTCTGCGTTACTTCTTGTTTACTTTGTTCTTTTATCAACATAGTATCATTCTTGATTAGTAATATATCTGCAAGTCCATACATAAGATCTGGTCTATTGGCAATTGGTTTATACCCAATTACGTACTCTTCGTTGAATTTGTCCAGAGCAATGGCTTGTTCCATATTATTTATTGATTTTTCCAGATCCTCTTCCCGTAAAGCCAAAAATGATTTTTGTGCAGAATGCGCTGCTATTAATAATGACGATGTAAGACATAATGAAATAATGGTTAGTAAAACGATGACAGTTGTTAAAAATTGATTCTTCATTTTTTTAGGTTTTTTCTTTTGAGGCATTTTTACATCATACCCACCTATTATCCACGTTTCCTTAGCGGTTAAGAAATCTCTTATATTCCGATTATATATTGCGATCAATTCCCAGAATAAAAGAAAAATAGCTGTTTCAGAAAAATCAAAATCAATAGCAGAATGCATTAGTAAAGTTGCTGTAGATGTAATAATTGCCGGAGTAAGAAACTTGTTAATCTGTACATCATCATATAGAATTGCTTGGGTATCTTGGATAAAGCATTTAGCTTTTTTGTAATACCGTATATATGAGATTAATACTGTTGTAACAAAAAATAGCAATAATAAAATTCCGACTATACCAGTTTCAATCACTAATTGTAATGGATAATTATGTGCCTGGCTACTTTGATAATTATAGGATTGATATTGCCTATATAAGTATGACCAAGCACCACCACCTCCGCCAAGTAACCATCTATCTCCAAAAATTTTAATCCCATCTCTATAAAAAATCATTCGTGAAATAGAACTAGCTAGCTGGCTTTTATTCAGAAATCTGGAGAAAGCATTATCCAGATTATATTTATTCTTAAGTATAATTTTTTTAACCAACTTCCCAGATTCAACATCAATAATTTTTGCATTATCAAGTATAACTCCTGTACCAGAATATTGATTAATGAAAACTATACTTACTAATTGGCTATCCTTAGGTACAAAAAAGGTTATTTGTTTATGTTCCTCCTGTTCGGTACCCATAAAGAGTTTATTATATAAAAGTGTTCTGTTACTAAAAAGAATGTCGTTTTTATTTTTAGTAAATATCTGTAATATGTAAGCGAACGGTTGTTCTTTTTCCATTTTCACTTGCGCATTAAAACTTATGATATACTCTTTATTTGGTTTCAAAGAGAATTCTTTAGTAAGTTCCTTATGACTGATTTCTTCCATTGTGTAATTAGATAATTCTATTGGTACCGATTGATTCATAACATAAATGATACATGTTACGGCTAAAATAAACCCAACAGAAAAGATTATCAGGTATACTTTTCCATTAACTTTTTGGACCAAATTCTTGACTGGTTCAGCAATTACCGCGAAAAATCCTGAAGCTAATAACCCAATAATTAGGGAGATAAAAGCGTAAAAACTGAATGAATCTGCTGATAAAAAAGAATTAATAAATAAAACGAGCAGTAAAGAAGGAATACTTATTAACACTACATGAGTAAACGCTTTTAATCTGTTTCCCTTAGGGTTTACTAAAATAAAGATAAAGACTGATATGCATCCTACAATTAAAGCGCCTCGGCTTCGTGTCAAAAAAAAGGTAGATAAGAGAATAAAAGCAAGGATACCTGAAAGTGCTTTTTGCCACCACTTTTTTTGAATCGTTAGAAAACCTATGACAATAAAAAAAACAGCCATAACATAAGTTGCCAACGCGTTCGGATATTGCAAAGTCGAATTAATTCTATCATCTACAAACAAACCAAAAAAAGTATCTCCCCTTGCTCCGAGAGTTATCAATAGCTTGTTCAAAGCGCGAACTAATATTCCCCCATTAGCAGAATCAAGTCCGATAATTGAAACGCCAATTGCGGAAGCAATGATGACCCATAGAAAAACAATTCTTGTTCTTAATTTATCTGCTAAAACCGTTATCATATAGAATACAGCAAAATACATGATATACTTTATCCACTCTATAATGGCTGAACGTGTGTGAACAGCAAAGAAAGCAGAAATCAGGTACAAGAACGAAAATCCAAGTGTTACATATTCTATTGAAGATTTAAATAGGTCAAAATTCCCCTTGTAGAATATATAAAACCAAAAAATTAAGAATAACAAAAGGATTAATATTCCTGCGGGTAATATCTGTTTTTCAAAGAATAATCCTTGAAAGTATGGTGGGTAAAACACTATAACTGACAAAATAACAATTAAGAATATTTTAAGGCCATTAATAATATTTTCATTCGCCTTCAAACCTAATTTCTTGTTTTGGTATTTATGCACTTCTTTTGTCTCCCCTGAAAATTAAAGTCAACATAAAGGAAATAAATAACACGACCTCTTGAATATTGTTCTTTTTAACTGTTTATTCATCATATTATGCCTTTACTTTTGAATTCTTCCAATAATGTTTAATGAATACAATAAAGACTCCTGCCATTAACCCTACGGCTAAAGCAAGAAAAAGATTTATTTTAACATTAATGTTTGAAACCATCTCTGCTGGTGCTACCTGTCGAATACTTCTACCGTATTTATATACATAATAGTCATCTATAGTTTCATTGGTAACCTTAGTCAACCCAATCAGTTTGGTTTTTATTGCTTCAATCAATTGATCTGCTTCTTCAATTAACTGCACATTAATCGCTTCTGTTACAGAGACCAATCGTTCCATCTCTTTTCTATAGTAATCAATTTCATGTTGAAGATCAGTTGCTTCAATGCTAGCTTTTATAGCAGTTTCAGCCAGAGTGTTGTAATACGATTTCGTATTTTCGGTCCTTAATTCGCTCCCGCTACCATCCGGGATAAGAACAAAGTCTTCTTTTTTAAACTGATCCATCAAACGCCTGGCCTCTTCTGCTTCACTGTTCTTTTTAGCTTGAGCCAACTCCATCCTTTTTACTTTATACTCATAATCCTTAATCAGCTTTATTCGATCTTTTGTTAAAGTGTTGGTATTTACAAGCGATTCAAGTTTACTTGTATCTACCGTTTTCATTATATCAAAGCTTCGATTCAGGTCTGCAAAATTATAGCTTGTTTCAGAGGATCTGAAGTTACCATCTTCCTTTGTCTTTTCATCCAAAAACTCTTGAACACCCTTAATTTGGAGTGTCATGACTTGAACAATATCAGGGTAATCATATGTTGAATAATCTAGATTTCCTATCGTATTTTCAATCGTTTTTACATCTGAGTACAGCGTATAGAAATA
>JAEZBW010000742.1 GCA_023426765.1 Bacillota bacterium | reverse complement strand
GCTGCCTGCAGTTCTTCAACCGCTTCATCCACTTCCAGCTGCGATTGGTTTACGCTATCTTTTACTGCGATTGCTTCAACTAATGCATTTTGCATGAACGCCCATGATTCAGCGGTATAATCGGCTTCAATCAATGCCAGTGCCCTGTTGATCCACTCGATCAGTTCCGCTTTGTCCATCAGAAGTTCGCCGGCTTTGGCTGTGGTATGAAAATAATCAAAGAAAACATTGAAGTCCGTTGTTTCAGTTCCGCCGCCGTTGCTTGCCGTCAGGCCAGCCATGACATTGTTGAAATTCAGGGTAAAATCGTTTCCCAGTTGTGTAAAGGTGATTCCGTCAACTGAATAATATGTTTTATAGATATTTCCGCTCTTGTTCACTCTAAGCCATAAAGTCATGGTGTCTCTGTTTACGATGTTTCCGTTTATACTGGTCGCAGATACAGACCCATTCACTTCCCTTACTACCTGAATCCTGGTTGCTGTTGAAGAGGTTGCTTCCCAGTCAAGCTTCAGATAATTGTCCATATCCTGGAATACCAGCAGACCGCCTTGCTGATAGGTAACGTTCGGCACCTTGGAGGTTGTCAGCTTTGTCTCGATCGTCCAATCACCCGGCGCATCCTGCAGCAGAATGTTCCTCATGTCGGTGGCTGTGCCATAGATATCCCCTTTTCGGGTGTTGATCATCATGTATCCCGGAGAAGCAGTCAGGTTCCAGGTTTCCGGGTCTTCGTTCACCCATTTCCACAATGATAAGTTCAGTACCGGTTGGTCGAACTCGTCACTTCCGGTAGCATCATAAACGAAATTCACCGTATAGGTGGTTTGTGAGCTTCCATAGCCCACAATGACCGCTGCCTGTCCCGGTATTGTCTCCGCCTGGTTTACCGCAACGGATACTCCCGGGTCTTTGGCAATGCCCGTAACGACAGGGACGGTCTGCATCCCTTCAGGTACACGAACGATGTAGCTGTATTGGTTTGATGTAAAACTGACTAATGGCAACCCATTTATATCGATTCCAACTAATTCAGTATCCGCGGTAAAGTCAATGGTATAAACGGCCTGCATCTCTGCATTGGTTACCGTTACCGTTGCCTGTCCCGGGGTTGCTGCAACGGCAGTAATATCAACATTTGCCTTGCTGTCAAAAGGTACCGCGGTTACCTGCGGGGTTGCATTTACCGGGTATTTTACGGCATAATCGTATTTATCCGGCATAAATCCGCTTACTTCTATTCCATCTACTTTTAGAGAAACAAGGGATGCTGCCCTTTCTGCATAGAAGTCTTCCTCCAATGCTTTTACCAGGCTGGCAACAACCTTTTGTGTCAGGCTGCTGTTTGCCAGCGCAGCCCTCACCACGTCCAGCAGATTGTTGTTTTCACCGCTGTATTCCCTGTATGCTGCCCGAAGAGCTTCACGGTCAGGTACCGGAACGATTGAAACCAGATCGGTATACAGTATGTTGGAATCCTCGGCGTATATTGCCAGAACGACCTTGGCCGTATCCTCCGGCTCTTCATAAATGAACGGTTCGCTGGTGCTTTCATGCCAATCCGCCACTTTAACCTTTACAGGCTGGAAGGAAGTAACCCCAAGCGGGCCGCCCTGAAGAATGGAACCAATCAAAGTATTGCCGTTCCACCAGGCACGCTCTCCTGCTTCACGCTCTGCGTAAGGTTCGGGCATGTCACGGCCGCCGATGGTTCTGATGGCCAGCTGGTTGTCGGAACCGTCATAATACACCAGAGCCGCCTTAACATCGCCTGGGTTGTCTGCTGCAATTTCATACCCCAGCGGGCCGTTCTGCAAAGAGAGGAAGTACCCTTCAAAGCGGTACCGCTCTCCTCGGGTCATCCTGCCGGTAACATCCTGCCACAGGCCGTCATACTGTCCCCCGGCATCAATGCGGGAGGGCAGTTTTGCAGATGCTGCATTGGCTGATGTACTGCTGTTCTTCAAATAACGGGAGTATCCCGTATATCTCTGAATTTCGCTGGCGCTAAGGGAAGGCCCGGTGATGGACTGGACAAATGTGCCGCCGTCATATCGGCCTGCGGACCAGTTACTGGTACTGGCAGAGGTGGCAGTTTCGAAATCGCCGTTGACGACGATATTGCCGGGTATGGAGACGGTTGAGTTGTTGGCAGAACTGCTCCAGTCGGAGTCATTGGCACCGAACAGGAATCGATCGACGATGATCGGATCCGTCGCTGCGTTTGTCGATGCAACAATATATAAATCCTTATGCCCATAAGCGCTCAGGTCGCCTGTATCCACCATGCTTTGATATTTTCCGAAGGTTTCACTTCCAGGCACAAGGATTTCAGCGACCTTTACGCCGTTCGCCCTGATGTCGGCAACACTTTCAACAGCAGAGCCAACCGGCAGGACATAGGCAAGAAGACTGCCGCCCGAGGCTGCCCGGGCCTGTGCGGTCAGGTATAGAAGGTGCCTTCGGACCACACCTCCATTGGCTGAGCCTTCAGCAAAATTGATGTTTTTATAAGCAAGGTACCCGGAATCGGAAAGCTGGACGGCCTCATTTGCACGACCTGCGTCTCCGGCAGTGTCGCCTGCTATACCGTTGTCATTCCCTTCCGCTTCCAGAGAGGAGAATATATCCCGTTCACCGTCAAGACCATCATAGGTGGCATACTCTCCGTTTGACGGCACAATCGTGACGATACTGGCTGAAGGGATATCGATGATAAATTTTCCGTCAATCACCGGAATCGTACCAATCTTCTTCTGGTTTTCACTGGCAGAGGTGCGGAACACCGTTACACTCGTGATGTCTGCGGGGAAATCATTCAATGAGAATTCAAGCGGCTGAAGGCTGTCATCATTGTTCCCGTTGGTGACAGTAATGGAGAAATCACTGTTATCCGGGCTCTTAAAACCGACAATATTCAGGTTGGCTGCCGGTGCGCGTGTAACATCAAAGCGCACATCGCCCGGTTTCAGGAATCGTGAAAAGTGTCCAAAGCCATAGAAGCGCTTGAACGTACGGTATTCACCCGTCAGTGTGCCGACATGTCCGGCATTCTGCTGCGAATTGGTGCTGACAAAACGGATCAGGTCGGAGCCGTCTGCACCGTTATTGTCCCACATGCTCCACCAGACGTAGCCGCTGAAGCCCGGATTGCTGCAGAACATATTCGTCAGCAGGTTTGCATACCGCACGGCATCATTGATATTCTGGTTACCGTATCTTTGCGTGTATGCACCGGCCGATCCGTCTCCGGTATCCTGGTTCATAAATTCGGCCTGCCAAAGCTTATACCGGTTCAGGTATTCGGGATACTTTGACGTATCGGTGGTCCACTCCAGAGGCCGTGTTGCAAAATCCCCCGAATGGTTCAGGACGGTTTCATTGGTACCGATGTTCACCGTCCCGTACAGATGGGTGGTAAACACGTCAAGATATGGGTTTTTGGGTGATCCGGTATCGGGATCGGTCATGGAGAATATCGTTCCGCCTCTGTTGATAGAGGCACTGAGGTTGGTACCGTCTACAGCGCAAAGCTGGGGAACGAAATCAATCACCCTGCCGTCGGGGTTCGTAATGCCATCGAGTGCACCACCCGGCTCAAGGGCTTTCTTCAAGGTGGGACCAACATAGCTGTTAATAACTTCTGTTACGTAGGCAGTGCTGCCGCCTGAAGCCAGGTCAACCTCATTAAAGGGGTTAATGTGGGTGATTGGAATACCCCACTGCTCCCACATTCCCTTGATATAGTTGACAAGATAATCTGCGTAGGCCTGGTAATATATTTTTACTGTTTTCCCGTCAATGGTGGCGGTGTCACCGCGGATGATCTTACTGGGACTATTGTTGGAATTGCTCATCCAGTAAGGTGCTTCCCACATGCAGGCATAGAACTGCTTCACGCCATACTGCATGGCCTGCCTCATCGTCCATATCTGGTCAACGTCAAAGAGTTCCTTTCGGGTTCGCGGGCCGTCTTTGATCACGACAGGATCACTGCCCGGTTCGCTCAGGAGGTTGGTATAGCCGCCTTCGTCATTGGCAATGGGCTGATTCCATGAAGGATAATCCCATGCGAAACCCTGTACGGGTACCAGGGTCCCCGGGATATGTTCCGGCTCATTGGGCCAGATACTGTCGGTCTGTCCGTCATAAATACGGTTCCACGATCCGATCTTGTATCCGTACTGCCCGGAGGTTCCCTTCATGGGGATAGGATTTCCCCCCGTGTCAAAGCCTGGATTGCCTGTATCGGCAGGCAGGCCGGTAACGGGGTTGAAGCCAGGGCTCGCAGCCGTACCGCTGGCAGTGGCAGGGCCGTCGCCGATAATAACACGTACGATATCATGTCCGGTACCGTTCTTTTCACTGAATGTCAGATCCAGCAGATGCCGCACGGTATCCTGATGGCCTGCGCTGCCAAGCATCAACATTTGAATGGAATCGGTATATGCGTAGGCCGCACCGACACCATCCATTTCCTGATATGTCGTATCCCAGTTGGCCGTAACCGGTGCTGCAATACCTGCTGCCCGGGCCGGTGCGTGAAACGACATGGGAGCAGTGGAAAGCACCAGTGTAAATACCATCAGATACATCAGTGTCCTTCGCAGATGGGTTTTCCTCATGAACCATTACCTCCTTCGTATTGTCATTTAAGAGTTCCGAAAGGTTATTCGAAAACGTGCGCAAAAAAGCATGCTTTCAAATAAATTTTCAGCACTCAAAAATTCCTTCTTCATCATAGGGTCTTGTAAGACTTGTCAGAAGTTTTTTACAAAGCTTGCTTCACTGAAATGGCCATGTTTTTTCTGTGCAATATATTGTAGAAGGTGCCCGTACAGATAGTGGATTTATCTCTCTGACAAAGGATAAGGGACATCAGTCGGTTTTCTTTACTGTTTTACATATTTATTTTAGCAGAATATGACCATTAAAACTACATCATTTCCCATTATGACTAAATTCTGAGCAGCTGAAACCCCGTGTAGAATGCCAGTTTCACGTATAAACGAAATTTCACATGTTTTTGGATTCCGTCTGACGAAGTCTTGTTTAGAGTTGATGTTTCCCGTGTAATTATCATGTTCAGCAGGCTTGCTGCGTTTGGGAAATTCTGTGGCTGCTCATCTTCAGCCTGAACTCGGTATAATATGAATAAACCTGGTTTTCCGAACGGTCTCCTAGGCTTGTTTCTTTTTCTCTCTGATAAAGAAGGAGTTTACAACAGGGGCCAGTATACTGAATCCGGCAACCGGTATCCATTGCTCGCCAAGCAGCGGTACTGTCTTGAACAGGTTCTGTAAAAAGGGAATATAAACTACCGCAAGCAGTACCCCAAGAGAAATGAGGACCGATACAACCAGCCACAGGTTGTTAAAAAATGGGACCTGAAAAATAGACCTCTTTTCCGATTTACATTCGAACACATGGATCAGCTGGCATAAAACAAGCGTTACCAACGCCCCTGTTCTGGCGCAATCAAGACTTCCCGAAAGCCTGTTTACGAAGATAAACGTCAGAAG
>JAEZBW010000741.1 GCA_023426765.1 Bacillota bacterium | reverse complement strand
ATGTTGGACGGGCATTGGCCATTCCTTATGGCGAAGTGGACAAAGTGGCCAAGATGATCCCGATGCAAATCGGGATGAACCTGGAAAAAGCGTTGGGGCTTAGCTCCGAGTTAAAGCAGGTTTATGAAAGTGATGCCAGAATCCATGAACTAATCAGCACTGCCCTCTTGCTGGAGGGGATGCCCCGTCATGCATCCACCCATGCAGCCGGCGTTGTGATATCCAGTGAGCCTGTTACAGAATATGTTCCGTTGTATCAGAATGAAGGAAACCTTTCCACCCAGTTCCCCATGACAACGCTGGAAGAGCTGGGGATGCTGAAAATGGATTTTCTCGGCTTGCGCACGCTGACCGTCATCCGGGACGCCGTCAGGATGGTGGAGGAGAACCATGGCATCACGCTGGACATGGATCATGTGGACATGAACGATCCCGAAGTGTATCACATGATCGGCAAGGGAGAAACCTCCGGCATATTCCAGCTGGAAAGTGCCGGCATGACACAGTTTATGACCGAACTGAAACCATCGTCCATTGAGGATATCATTGCGGGTATTTCGCTGTACCGTCCGGGGCCGATGGACCAAATTCCACGATATATCCGCAATAAGAACCGCCCCGAAAGTATTTCCTATGCCCACCCGATTTTAAAGCCCATTTTAAATGTTACCTATGGCTGTATGGTCTATCAGGAGCAGGTCATGCAGATCGTCCGGGATATGGCCGGTTATTCGTGGGGACGATCGGATCTGGTGCGCCGTGCCATGTCCAAAAAGAAAAAAGAAGTGATGGAAGAGGAACGGCAAAAGTTTATTTACGGGCAAACGGATGCAAGCGGCAAGGTTACCATCCAGGGAGCGATCCGTAACGGCGTGGATGAAAAGACCGCCAATGCGATCTTCGATGAAATGATGGATTTTGCAAGCTATGCGTTCAATAAGTCCCATGCGGCCGCCTATGCGGTGGTGGGTTATCAGACCGCCTGGCTGAAGCATTATTATCCTGTGGAATTCATGGCAGCCATGCTGAACAGCTTTTTGGGGTCCCCCGGCAAGATCAGCCAATATGTGCTGGAATGCAAAAGAAACGGCATTCCTGTGCTTCCGCCGGATATCAATGAAAGCGGGGAAGGCTTTACGGTATCCCGGGGTAAAATCCGATTTGGTCTCGCCGCCGTCAAGAACGTTGGAAATCACGTTGTGAAGCAGATCATTGCCGAGCGGCGGAAATCAGGCCCCTATAAAACCTTTCCGGAATTCATTGAAAGGCTGGAGGGAAAGGATTTGAACAAGCGCTGCGTGGAAAGCCTGATTAAAAGCGGGGCGTTTGATTCCCTGAAGGTATACCGGTCGAGGCTTATCAACACCTATGAGAAAATCATGGACAATGTTTCCCAGCTGAAAAAAATGAGAATGGAAGGCCAGCTGTCCTTCTTTGACGCCGGAGGCAGCACCTGTGTTGAAATAAAGTGGCCCGAGCTTGAAGAATATGATTACAGGCTTCTTCTGGCAATGGAAAAGGATATGCTTGGTTTGTACCTTTCAGGGCACCCGTTAAGCGAGTTTGAAGAGGACATTAAAAACGGCGTCACGCACTACTCCACCAGCTTCATGGTAGACGAAAAAGATGAGGAAAACGTCCAAAGCCAGGTGTCTGACGGCGCATTTGCCCGGGTAGCCGGCATTATTGTGGATATGAAGACCATTACCACCCGAAGCAATCAGCTGATGGCCTTTGTCACGCTGGAGGATCTGGCCGGCCAGATGGAAGTCATTGTATTTCCCAACACCCTGGAAAAGGTTCAGGACTTTCTGAAACCCGAGTTACCGCTTTGGGTGGAGGGGAAAATCAGCGTACGGGAAGATGAAGCGCCAAAGATTCTTGTGGAAATGGTAAAACCGCTGGTGAAAGGGGAAAGAATGCCGGCGGGAAAAAGCAGCGCAGAAACTGCAAACCGTGGATATGGCAGACGGGAAGACAATAAGTCCCACATGGTGAAGGAATCCGGTTCGGTCCGGTATATCACCGGGAGCGCTGCGGCAGCCAATGGGCAAAAGGTGAATGAAAGGCTGCAGGAGAGGGACTATTCAGTTAACCTGGATCACGAAATTATGATGGATTGCCTGAAAGTGCGTATTCCCGAAGGGACTGATGAGAAAATTCATATGGCAATTACTGCCCTGATGAAATATTTTGATGGAAGCGTTCCCGTTTACCTTTACTCGAAAGGCGGTATCCAAAAGGGCTTCAGGGTTACGTACAACCAGACCCTGCACCATGAACTGGAAAATTTGGTCGGGGAAATGAATGTAAAATATGATAGCGTCAAGATTAAAACGCAGTCTCCACCCGGTTGATCAGCAGAGCATGAACTGGTTTTTCTTGCGTTTTTCAAGAAAATAATATATAGTAATGTCGGGATAAAGAATTTACCGGTACTGTTGGGAAATAACCCCTCCGACCGCGAAAAGATTTTTCTTGATCCATTGATTTATGGAATAATGATAGAAGGACGGATTGACAATAGGTATAAGAGATTACATGAGATGATATGGGGGTTGTATGAACCTGAAAGTAACAGGGGGGATTTGAAATGTGGACAGTAGTTTACATGGCACAAAACAAGGACATGGCTGAAAAGCTGAAAACCATTCTGGAAGCTGAAGGTCTTTTGGTAAAACTGAACCCCGTCAGCCAGAAAGAAAAAAATGACAATTATTTTGAAATTTCCGTTCCTGAGGGGGAAGTCGAAGAGGCACACAGTATTATTATTGAAAAGGGCTTCTGACGAAGGCATTTCTATTTAGATTCAAAACTGCTTGTTAAAGGCCCGTGTGAGAACACGGGCTATTGCATGGAAAAAACAGAAAAGTTGGTGAAAGAATGAAGCAGATTAAAACCATTGGCGTTTTAACCAGCGGCGGGGATGCCCCGGGGATGAACGCAGCAGTGCGGGCCGTTGTGAGGGCGGGCATTTTTTACGGGTTTAAGGTTCTGGGTGTAAGGAAGGGTTATGAAGGCCTTTTGCATGGGGATATCGTCGAGATGAACCTGCGGTCGGTCGGTGATATCATTCAAAGAGGGGGAACGGTTTTACAGACCGCCCGATCTGCTGAATTTGCCACTGAAGCAGGTGTGAAGAAAGCGATTTCCATTGCACAGGTGTTTGGCATGGATGCGCTGATCGTTATCGGCGGGGACGGATCCTACCGCGGAGCGTTGGATCTGACCAAAAACGGGCTGGATACCATGGGTATCCCCGGTACGATAGACAATGATATCGCATGTTCGGAATATACTATTGGTTTTGATACCTGTATGAACACAGTGCAGGATGCCATCGATAAAATCAGAGATACCGCCTATTCCCATGAAAGGTGCAGCGTTCTCGAGGTGATGGGCCGCAAGGCAGGGTATATCGCACTGAACGTGGCAATTTCCGGCGGTGCGGAAGCGGTTATTCTGCCCGAAAAGGAATTCAATATCGACAGAGATATCATTAAACCCATTATAGAAGGCCGGAACCGCGGGAAGAAGCATTATCTCGTCATCATCGCCGAAGGCGTCGGCGGCGCCGTGGAAGTTGCCCAATATATCCAGGAAAAAACCGACATCAATTCCAGGGCCACCATTCTGGGTCATATACAACGGGGCGGCAGCCCTACGGTGTATGACAGGGTTATGGCAAGCCGCATGGGCGAATATGCCGTCAGGCTGCTGAAGCAGGGCACCTCCAACCGGATTATTGCAATTCAGAAGGGCGCACTTGTTGACCTTGACATTCAGGAAGCATTGGCCATGACGAAATCCATCGATGAAGATATGATTGAACTGAATAAAATATTGGCGCTGTAAAATCACACTGAACGTTGGAGAAAAATGAAATGAGTTCGGAAACGAAGATTGTCGTACGTTATCAGGAAACGGATCAAATGGGTATTGTCCATCATTCTGTTTATCCGGTCTGGTTTGAATGCGGCAGAACCGATTACATTAAAAGCGAAGGGCTGTCTTACGGGCAAATGGAAAAAGACGGGGTGATGCTGCCGCTTTTAAGCATGAAATGCCGTTTCCTGTTTCCCTGTTATTATGAAGATCAAATCACTGTTAAAACAGGTATCCAAAGCTTAACCCCTACCCGGATTACCTTCGGTTATGAGGTATACCGGAAGGGGGCCGATAAAGC
>JAEZBW010000727.1 GCA_023426765.1 Bacillota bacterium | reverse complement strand
TTACCGATATAGGAATCGTAAGCGATGAATACACCGTCCAGTGCGTCACTTGCCCTGAAGCGGAGTTTGACGCAACCTATGACAAGTATATGTCCGAGCTGGAGAAAGTAGGAATCAAAACGATTATTGAAGAACGTACTAAGTACTTCACCGAACTTTTTGGCAATTAAGACAAGGTAATGAAACAGGGGTGTGGCTCTCCTGGCCTGCAATCTGAAGATAAGCAGCCGGTTCTCTTATCTGCGGTTTTGCAGAGGCGATAAACAAGGAGCCGTTTCTCTTGCATGCAATCTTGAAAAGGCAAACATCACAAATGAATAAAACCACTTGGAAAGGGTAAATTCCGCCTCTTTTATTAAAGTCTCAGTTCCCCGTGCACTACAGAAGTTTTCGCACGGGGAATTGAGATTTTTATTAAGGAAGCAAGAGAACGTTTCTTTCGTTTTACTTTTCACGAAACAATGTGTCCGCGATTTCTTCAGAATTCTTCAGACAGGCGAGAGAATCGTATTATTCTCATAACTTCACTGTTCGCTGCACATGCAATCCGCATGGGAGAGTTTGTTCTTTCCGCCCTTTTTCGAGCAGTACAAAGCATGGTCGGCTGCTTCAACCAACTTCACCATATCACATTGATTCCCCGATATGCATGTCGAGATCCCAATACTGACGGTTATGTATTTTTTCACTTCGGAAAATTCATGCTCTAATTTTTCCAAAGCCATATTTTCAATAATTTTTTCGGCCAGCTCCATACTCTTTTTAGCTTCATGCTCCAGAATGATTAAAAACTCTTCTCCACCGTATCGGATGATTTTATCCGTGATGCCCTCGCTGCTCTTTTTCAGGATACCGGCTACCTTCATCAGGGCCTTATCACCCATTTCATGACCGTAATGGTCATTAAACAGCTTAAAGGAATCAATATCTATCATCAGCAGGGACACACTGTTTTCAGCATTGGTCAGCCTTTGTGCGGTATATTGGTTTAAATAATTCCGGTTGTACAGGCCTGTAAGGCTGTCCCGGAGGCTGTCCATCTCAAAGCTGTCATTCAGTTCATTCAGCCGGGTGATTTCCTTTTGTGATGCATCCCGCAGAAAGTTCTTGTGCAGGGTTTCAAACTGTTCATCTGTTTTTTTTCTTCTGGCTTCATACAGTATCTGATCGCAGGTTTTTAGAATCTGCAGCGCCATGGAATACTCGCCAAGCCGTTCATACGCCTTTACCAGCCGTTCATACGCCATTTTCATATAATACAGGTTATCCTTTGAGATCTGATCCTTCATGAACTGATAATGCTTTAAAGCCTCATGGTAATTCTCCCTGGCAAAATAGATATCACCGATGCGGCAGGCGGTGATGATATGAAAATCATCCAGAATGAAGCTGCTTTTATACCTCTCATATATCTCTGCCGACTCCAGTGCAAGGGCAAGCGCCATATCCAGATTTGTTTTCTGAAGACCGAACAGCTCCGCTTTCAGTCCGAGCATGATTGCATAATAGATCTCCCTGATGTTTACCTGAACCTCGGGCATAATCTGCTCAAGTTTTTGAAGATACTTAATGGCGTTTTCTATTTCCCCTGTTTTTAAGTAACAATTTATAAGATTACACAATACTGCCGCTTTCAGGTTGGCTGTAATTTTTCTGTAGCGTTCTCCCTGAATGATGGCAGTGTATATGTTCACGGTTTCAGAAAGCTTGTCAATCTTGCTGTATCCGTCTGCCAGAACGTTCAGCGTCATGGATTCCATTTCAATGAAGTCATTCTCTCTGCTTAATTCAATTGATTTAATCAAATATTGGATGGCCCGGATATAGTCATTAAATATCGTTTTATAGATATAACCAAGGTGCAGGTAAACCCGGGCATTCTTTTTCGAGTCTGTGAGCCTCACATTTTTCAGGGCTTTATCCATATATTCGATGACTTCTTTTGGATCCTTTTCATATCGCTTGAACCATAAAATATTGATATAGTGATTTGCCAGTTCTCCATATTCCTCATGCTTGTGAAATATTTTTTCAGCTTCATGAAAGTAAAACAGCTCCTGGGTTTTGTCTTTCATAATGTAAAAATTAATGGCAAAGTATGAATAGATTTTCCCGATATAGACCGGGTTATTTGTCTTTTGCGCGATATCCAGCGCTTTATGCCATTCCTCCAGGGCTTTTTCATAGTTATCCAGCTTGTACTCTATGACTGCTGCAGCATAATGAATGCGCAGCTGGATTTCATCCGGGTAACCCTCCCTGCTTGAAAGTAGTTCGTTAATTTCCTTACGGTACTTTTCAATACCTCTGTTGGCCAGACATATCTCACAGGTTCCCTCAAAATAAAATATGATCCATTCCAGTCTCTTTAACACCGATGGTTCCTCCCACCTACATCCTGTGCATGGGTGTATGTATTTTTACCGTGTTCCTTGGAATAGTATAATGCCTTATCTGCTTCACGGATAAAATTTCTTACATCGTTCTCAGTTTGAAGCAGACCTGTAGATATTCCGATGCTTAAAGAAAGGGGTTCTGCATTTTTTCCGTGGTATTGTTCAGATAGTTCCGATACTTTCTGCAAGATGACCGATGCGACTTTTTCGCTTCCCTGCAGACCTGTGGCATACAACAGGATAATGAACTCTTCACCCCCATACCTCGCTGCAATATCCATATCCCGTTTGACAGATGCGCTTAAAATTCCTCCGATTTTTCTCAGAATTTCATCTCCCTGAACATGGCCATATTGATCGTTGTAGTTCTTGAAATTATCCACATCCATCATCATGATCGATACGGTCAATGGTTTGAATTCCTTGTCCTCCAGCATGTGATGAACAGTTTCATCCCAGTACCTTCTGTTATAAAGGCCCGTTAAAAAATCGGTATTTCTGCTGCCTGTAAGTACTTCACCTTTCTTTTTCAGGTGTATGATGTCTTTTTCAGCATCAGTGATGTTATATATCTCCATTAAATAAGCGGAAAATTGTTTGCCTCTTTCCTTGCATAAATCCTCCGATAACCGGTAATGCCTGTTATACTGCTCAAAGGCCTGTCTTTCATTTCCGGCCTTCTCATAAGCCTCGGAAAGCTTACGGCAGAGCCTCGACTCAGATTCTTTCATCTGATCCGATTCCAATAGCTCAAGTGCACGGTGATAATGCTGAATTGCATCCTGATAATAACCATTGTCTTTTGACAGGTCCCCAGACATTTCTTCAATTTCTCTATCAAGGTTTATTGCGACAGAAGATGGTGAGGTCTGCTGGTAAAGCTTATGGGCTTGTAAGAGGAGATTTTTGATTTCATCAGCATGCAGGTTTTTTCGGCAGTATCCAACCTTTGCATGCAGAAAAGACCTGATAGCAAATAAAGATACTCTCAGCTCCGGGTCCTGTACCCTTTCAATTACGGACAGCTTGTCCATATATTCCTGGATATTGGATAGTTCTCCACATTGAATCATGTTCAGGATAAGACTTGCCAGAATATCTGACTGATGCTGCGGCTGAGAAAAATAAGGTTCGGTTAAGCATTTTTTATACCAAAGGATAGCTTCTGTATGATTGTTGCTTTTTTCATAGGAATTGGCAAGGTTCAGCATGATTTTTTCTTTCGCGGTATTGTTTCCGCTTTTTTCGGCAGTCATCAAGGCCTCATGAAGGCTATGCGTAATTAAGAATGGATTCCCTGTATAAATCCATTCCAAATTGTAAAAATCTGAATCAAGAAATAAATACATAAAACTTTCCCGATTTGTAGCATATAACTGTGTGATCACCATGAATGCATTACCTCTTTTGAGGACTGATGAACATTATGATTATTTTTTCCCTCTTTTTTGCCATACGAAACATAGATTGGTCCTAAATCCTCTTCTATATCGATTGCGTATTGTTTGCTTATTACGATGATGTGTGGGAGGCCTTTAGAATGACCAGTATTTTTAGAACCGGCAATAATGCTGAAAAGCCTTATGGCGTATAACCATAAGGCTTTCATATAAATCCGGCAGCGACCTACTTTCCCAGGGCGTTACCACCCAAGTATCATCGGCACTGGAGAGCTTAACTTCTGTGTTCGGTATGGGAACAGGTGTGTCC
>JAEZBW010000648.1 GCA_023426765.1 Bacillota bacterium | reverse complement strand
CACTGGCCTGGGCAATCTTGGCGCAGATCGCGGCGGCTTCCGTCCAAAACCGGCCCTGCCGGGTGGCGATTTCCTGCAAAACGCATAATGCGATCAATGTGGAACTGAAAGCACTCGCTCAGGCGCTCAAGCAGATCGTCGGGTTTGCTTCCAGCCGGTTGGGCGCCTCAGCGCTGAAGGTGCTCCAGATTTATAAAGTCGTGAATGATGTCTCAGACCCAGTGCCCCAGGGCGTGAAAGCCTTGGATGCATATAACAATAAAGGCATCCTGGAAAACCTGCTCAGCCAGAACTACGTGGTCATTGGCGCAACCTCTGGCGGCATCTACAACCTGATGCGCTACCGGCCATTGGGTGGAAATAATATCGTGGACTGGAACACCAAGACTTTTGACCTCGTGGTGATTGATGAAGCATCTCAGATGAGCCTGCCGGAAGGGGTGCTGGCAGGAGCATTTCTGAAACCCGATGGCAAGATGATTGTCGTGGGCGACCACCGCCAGATGCCGCCGATCATTGCCCATACCTGGAAAGATGAGGAGAAGCGCAGCGTCATCCATAGCCGCCCGTATGTTTCCTTATTCGAATCCCTAATGGAGCGTAAGTTCCCCCATGTGGCCTTGGATGAAAGTTTTCGCCTGCATACTGAGATTGCTGAATTCCTGCGCGAGAATATCTATAACCGGGATGGGATCGCCTTCCATTCCCGGCGAAAAGAGCTGATCCATGCGCTGCCAAAGCTGGATCCCTATATCGATGCGGTGATGAGCCCGCAGCACCCGATCGTAGTGATCGAGCACACCGAACACAGTTCCCAGCAATACAACTCAGTCGAACTGGATCTGGTACGACCAATTATCGATGCCTGCGTGCATCATCTCAGCCTGGATGGGCGTAACGGCATAGGCGTGGTGGTGCCGCACCGGGCGCAAAAAGCGCTGCTGCGCGCCACCTTCCCAGATCTGGCCGAGGTCAACTCCATTGATACAGTGGAACGCTTCCAAGGCGATGAGCGCGACGTGATCATCGTCTCAGCTACCGCATCCGATCCAGACTATGTTCGCTCGGAGGCAGAGTTCCTGCTCAATCTGAACCGGCTCAACGTGGCGATTTCGCGCCCGCGCAAGAAGCTGATTGTAATTGCTTCCCAGTCGGTGGTGGACCTGCTCTGCTCGGATCTCGAGATCTTTGAAAATGCTGTCATCTGGAAGCGACTGTACCACCACTACACCCCGGATGTGCTGTATAAGTGGCAGAATAATGGGGTCAGCGTGGACGTGCGCGGCCGGCGGGCCAATTAAGGGAGAATAACATGCCTGTTACATTAGATCCCGAGCGAGGAAAGGAAGCAGCGCAGCTTCTCTATACCGCTTTCAATACCACGGGGATCCATGGTCGAATGGATATGCCGGAAGATGAGCCACCTCAAGGTGTGGCTGTCGGCTCACTCGAGCACATCTTATTCATCACGCTCACCGTTTCAATTGACTATCAGCGGGATGCAGATGCGTTGTGGGCGAGCTCCCGCCGCACTTATGCAGATCCCGAAACGCGGTATCTATTTCATCCACAGTCGCTGCATGAAGTTCCCTTCAACAAGGTCATCCAGGATATGCAGAAGTACGGGCTGTCCAAGAAACAGCGCAACGATGCTTATATCTGGAAAACAGTGGCCGTCTCCTTCTATAAAAAGTGGCAGGGGGATTCGCGGAATTTCCTGGCCAGCTGTAATTGGAGCGCGCCAACGATCCTGAAACACCTGAAAAATGACACCCATGTTGAGAATAACCGACCAACCTGGGACTTCCCGTTCTTGCGTGGAAATAAAATCGGTCCCTTATGGCTGAGGATGCTCCGTGACAATGTCCATATAACTGGCTTGCAGGATCTCGATCTTGTGCCGATCCCAGTTGATATTCATGTTGCTCGAGCGACACTTGCCTTAGGATTGGTCCGTGGTCAGTATAAAGGCAATCTGGATACATTATTTGAGGAAATCCGAAAAGTATGGTTCCAGAGTGTGGTGGGGCTACAAGTCGAAGACAGACCTATGATTTCGCTCGATGTTGATGAGGCGCTTTGGCATCTTTCCAAGTACGGATGCACCTATCGGGATAAAGAGACAGGGCAATGCCTGATGTTCTTTAGGTGTGAATTGAAGGAGCTATGCACACCAGGTAAAGTTTGGATTGACAGCGGACAGGTCGAGCTTCAAACCTAAGAGGAAAAGGGGGAGAAATTTTCCTCTTTATAAAGGAAAAAGATCTTACAAAAAGTTTTCTGATAATCCCGGAAATACTATAGGGCTAACTTGCGTTTTCGTCAGTTCTTTTTAATAAATAATCAACTGCGGATGCTATAATAATCTTGACCAACTGTGAAATCGAAACATATCGGAGGGCGGATGAATGCCGAATTCCTAACTGCTGAGGAAGTAGCAGAATATTTACGTCTTCCCCTCTCAACCGTTTATAAACTTGTACAGGATAAACGGTTGCCGGGATTTAAAGTGGGCAAACATTGGCGCTTTCGATCTGAAAGTATTCAAAAATGGGTCAAAGAACAAGAGGAAAAAGCGTCCACAACCACAGGGGAACTATAAACATTTTGATATAGACTAACCCCTTTATTGCTCAAAACAACTTG
>JAEZBW010000634.1 GCA_023426765.1 Bacillota bacterium | reverse complement strand
TCGCGCCGCCGGCGGAAATCCCCGTTGGAGCCATTACGGCAGTTTTTGGTTCTCCGTTTTTTATCGCGCTGCTGATTCGGGGAAAAAGGAGCGTGATTTAATTGTCGGGTCATGGTCTCATTGAGGTAAGCAATCTGGAATATGCATATGGTGACAGAAGAGTACTGGAGGGCATTCTGGCCAGCTTCAGGCCCGGCATGGTCTGCGGTCTTCTCGGCCCGAACGGCTCAGGGAAAACAACCCTGTTGAAAAACATGGCGGCTCTTCTGAATCCAGGGAAGAATACCGTCTATGTTAACGGGAAGGACATCACAACCCTGGCGGTTTCGCATCTGGCCAGGGAGATCTCGGTTGTGCCGCAAAACAGCCATATCGAGTTTGACTTTACTGTATCGGACATCGTGATGATGGGCAGAACGCCGTATATACATCGCTTTGGAAATGAAAGCGCTGAGGATGCCGAAATTGTTCAGTGGGCCATGAAAACGGCAAAGATAGAGCATCTAGGGCAGAGAAGCGTCAGAAGCATCAGCGGGGGTGAGCTGCAGCGGGTTATCATCGCAAGAGCGCTGGCGCAGAAAAGCAATGTGATTCTGCTGGATGAACCGGTTTCCCAGCTGGATATCCGCCACCAGCTGTCCATCATGGGAACGGTTCGGGATCTGGCCCACGAGCATGGGTTAGCCATTGTTGCTGTATTGCATGATTTGAACCTGGCTGCGGAGTTCTGCGATTATTTGTACCTTTTAAAGGACGGAAAGCTGGTTTGCGGCGGTGAACCCAAAGAGGTTCTGACCTATGAAAGAATCGAAATGGTTTATCAAATCGTGTGCCTGGTATATGAAAATCCGGTTTCAAAAAAACCGCATATCATTCCCGTAAAAAGCCGGGAAGAGGACAGCAGTCCGGTTATGCCTGGCGAATTACACGCCACTTAAAGCAAAAACACATGAAAGAGTCAGACTGCAAAGCGGGCGCTGAAAAGCAATATATTCAAAAAGAATAAACTTTATCGAAGGCTGAAGAGTTTGGCTGGATGTGATGAAAAAGTAAAAGTAAAAGGGTGGATATGCTCCGCCCTTTCTTGCGGTGAAAATTCAAGCATGATCTCTGATGAATTCCCTGTAATCGGCCAGCATTTCCTTCAGCAGTGCGGGAGTATTCAGGTGATAGGGGCATCGGCCGGTGCATTGATTGCATTCGATGCAGTCCTCGATCCGGTTCATCTGTTCCTGCCACTGCTCGGTAATAAAATTCTGGTACACCGCCCTTCGCAGCAGGAATTTCATCCTTGCGGCATTGGGAATGGGAATATTCGCCGGGCAGGGAAGGCAATAGCCGCAGCTTCTGCAAAAGCTGCCCGCAAGCTCGCGTCTGTCGGCTTCGACCTTTTGTTCAAGGCTGTCGGTCATGGTCGGAGGGTTTTTCTCCAGGATGATGAACTGATCCAGTTCTTCTTCCTTTTGAATCCCCCAGATGGGAACCACGTGCGGATATTGCCACAGGTAACCAAAAGCAGTTTCAGCATCGGTGATTAACCCGCCGGAAAGCGCTTTCATGGCAATAAACCCAACTCCCTTTTTCCGGCATAATAAGGCCAGTTCCAAATCCTCCGAAGAGGAGATATGATTCAGCGGATACTGAAGGGTTTCATACAATCCCGATTGAACCGCAAACCTGCCTGTGGCCAGCGTGTGGTTTGTGACCCCGATATGACGGATATACCCCTTGTTTTTTGCTTCAACCATGGCTTCATACAGTTCGTCCCCCGGTACGGGCAGTTTTTTTGGGTTATGAAACTGGTAGATGTCGATATAATCGGTTTTCAGGTTTTCCAGGCTGATCTGCAAATGCTGCCAAAAGGTTTCTGCGTCCCCGGCATGAGTTTTAGTTGCAAGAATGATTTCCTTCCTGACCGAAGAAAGAGCGTGACCGATTTTTTCTTCACTGTCAGAGTAAGCACGGGCTGTATCAAAAAAATTAATACCGTTTTCAAATGCCTTTACCAGGATTCTTTTTGCCGTGTCCATCGAAACCCGCTGCAGCGGTAAAACACCAAACCCGACACGGGTAACCTCCAGGTTCGTTTTTCCCAATATCGTCTTTTGCATGAGGTGCCTCCCAATGTGAACGTTTTTATTCATGATATAACGAAAATCGTCAGGAAGCAAGCTGTTCAGTGGGAAGTTTAAGACACTGGCAAGTACCGGCTGTCTTCCTGTACTAAGTGAAGGATCTATACCGGGTATTCTTATGGTAAAACATGATAGCAAACCAGAAAGAAGGTTGCGACAATCCAGATTTCATTATATAGGCTGTAAAAGTCAAATATCTGGATATTTTTATTAAATACAAGCATAGAGTGAAATTTTATTAGAATAAAATTTCAAAATCCTATTGACATCCATATCGGATCGGAGTAATATATTCCTAGAACAAAGGTGTTGCAATCCTCTATCGAGGGGTAGCAGGCACCTTTTTTATTCAATACGGGTAACAAAGGCGTTAGTTTTTCTGTGCTCAGGAAGATTAGCGCCTTTTTTACGATTTTTATGGTTTCGGAGGGGTTATTTTATGGAAACGAAGGTCATACTGGATACCCTGTGGGTCATTCTCGCGGCAATGCTGGTTTTCTTCATGAACCTTGGTTTTGCAATGGTGGAAAGCGGGTTTGCGCGAGCGAAAAATGCAGTGAATATCTTATCGAAAAACTTTGTTGTTTTTGCAGTTTCATCCCTGGGGTTCCTGCTTCTTGGATGGGGCTTGATGTATGGAGACGGCAATGGGTTTATCGGTCTGAAGGGTTTGTTTTTTGTCGGCGGCGCGGATAACTCACCTGCTGTAGGCGAAGCATACCAGGGCGTATACAGCGCAATCAGCTGGACGGGTGTCCCGCTTTGGGCAAAATTCTTTTTCCAGCTTGTGTTCTGCGGCACAGCTGCAACCATCGTGTCAGGGGCGGTAGCCGAAAGAATCAAATACATTTCGTTTATTGTGTTTTCCTTTATATTAACCCTGCTGGTGTACCCGGTTGTAGGGCATTGGATTTGGGGCGGAGGCTTTTTGCAGACCATGGGATTCTGGGACTTTGCAGGTTCAACCACTGTTCACTCGGTGGGAGGCTGGGCCGCATTAGCCGGCATCCTGGTGCTTGGACCGCGGTATGGAAAGTATACCAAGGACGGAAAAATTCAACCCATCCCGGGTCACAATCTCTCCATTGCAACAATTGGCGCATTTGTTCTCTGGCTCGGCTGGTTCGGGTTTAATCCGGGTTCAACCATGGCAGCCGACCCCGGTGCAATATCTCATATCCTTGTTACGACCAACACCTCAGCTGTTGTTGCGACGCTGACCTCCACTATCACCGCCTGGCTGCTTATTGGCAAGCCTGACCTCGGGATGAGCATCAACGGTTGTCTGGCAGGTCTTGTTGGAATTACCGCAGGATGTGCATTTGTCGGGGTGGGAAGTTCGATGGTTATCGGGGCCATATCAGGTGTCATCGTTGTGCTGGCAGTAGTGTTCTTCGATAAAGCAAAGATAGATGATCCGGTTGGAGCATTGTCGGTTCACCTTGTAAATGGAGTGTTCGGTACACTGGCAGTCGGATTATTCGCTCAGGACGGTATTGCCGGTATTGCAACCGGTAACGGTTTATTCTTCGGAGGAGGCTTCGGCCTTCTGAGTAAGCAACTTATTGGCGTATTGGCTACAGCTGCTTTTGTTTTTCCTGCATCACTGCTGGTTTGGCATGCCATCCGTAAAGCCATTGGCTTGCGGGTATCTCTGCATGAAGAAATCCAGGGTCTGGATATTTTTGAACATGGCAATGCCGCCTATCCCGAATTCCTGACCAGGAAACCCATCTATACGGTGGAAATTCCGGCCGCCGAGGTTAAAAAGGAGGAGATCGCATGAAACAAATAAAAGCTGTAATCAGGCCCGAGAAGCTTCAGGATGTTCTAACCAGCCTTTCTCGGACGGGCTATGATGGAATCATGATAACAGAAGTTGAGGGACATGGTAAACAAAAGGGTATAACCCATCAATGGAGAGGAGAAAAGTTTCAGCTGGAGCTTATCCCGAAAGTAATGCTGGATCTGGTCGTTCACGACAAGGATGTAAAAAGTATAACTCAGGCGATTATCAACAGCGCCAGAGTGGGTGAAGTTGGAGACGGGAAAATCTTTATTTACAACATCGAGGAGGTCATCCGGATTAGAACCGGAGAGACGAACGACAACGCCCTATAAAAAGTAAAGTGTCAGTTTAAGCAGCAGGGAGAAATTCCTGCCGCTTTTACACGGGCACATTTGAAAGGCTGATTGAAGGATTGCAGAGCGGTTGGCCAGTCTCAATACAACAATCGTTATTGCTCACACCCAGGATATTTAGCAGGTGGTGATGGCGGAAATGTGACTGTGATGGTGGTTCCCAGATAAACCGTGCTTTCAAGCCTGATTTGTGCATGATGATACAGAGCTACGTGCTTGACGATCGACAACCCCAGTCCGGTTCCGCCGGTTTGCCTGGAATGACTTTTATCTGCGCGGTAGAACCGCTCGAAAACTCTGCCCTGATGCTCCGGTGCGATTCCAATCCCTGTATCGGTCACCTTCAGAACGGCACAGGCATCTTTTTTTGAAACGGTTACTTTTACTTCCCCATTTTCCTTGTTGTATGCGATCGCGTTGTCGCAAAGGTTTTGAATCAGTTCATCCAAAAGCCCGGGAACAGCCTGAATGGTGACGGGCTCACCCGAGACCTCAAGCGACACGCTCTTTTCGCGTGCAAAGGCCTGAAGTCTGCGCCCCACGGCTTCGGCAGCGGACAATAAATTCACCTCTTCAAAAGGGATTCCTGAGGTGGTTTCGTCCAGTCTGGAAATGACAAGGATATCCTCAACAAGCTTGATCAACCGCCTGGCTTCGCTGTGAATTTTCTCGGAGAAAACCGGAACATCTTGGGGTTTTACCAGATTGTTGCGCATTAAATCGGTAAACCCTGATATGACTGTCAGCGGTGTTTTCAATTCATGAGAGACATTTGCCGAAAACTCCTTCCGGAAATCCTCCAGGGTTTGGGATTCTGTTACATCCAAAAGTATCAGGATTGCTCCGCTGACATTTCCGTCCTTCAGTACCGGGCTGGCTAACACCCGGATGGTTTTTCCTTCCTGTGAAAGGTTCTCTTTCAGTGACTGTCCTGCGAGAACTCTTTGAAGGATTTTCTGCAGCTCGATGCTCCGATTCAGACTGAGAATATGCCGATAGGGTTCTCCGGTCTCTGCACCGAGCAGACGCAAGGCACTGGGGTTCACAGACAGGATACTCCCCTTTTCATTTAAAACAATAAGACCCTCCGCCATGTTTCCAGTGATGAAAGAAAACTTCTCCTGATTTTCTCTGGCTTCGGTAACCTGTTGATCAATATGCCCGCGAAGCTGGCGTATACGGGACAGCAAAGGCAATAATTCATCGTAGGTTTGGTTGTTTGAAGGGTTTTCAAGATCAATTGCATTGATGGGCTGCACAAGCTGTTTCGACTGCCTGACGGCAAGTATCAGGGCAATTGTGAAAACGATGCAGAAGATGACGATAACAATGGGGAGGATTCTCAGTAAAACCGAAACAACCGTATCCGTTGTGAAAGCTACCCGCAAGATGTTATTATCCATCAAACGGATCGCATAATAAAATGTTTGTCGGCCGATGGTCTGAGAAAGACGCAGGGTTTCTCCAAAACCGTTTTGCTCAGCCATCTTTACCTCGTGGCGATCAAGATGGTTTTCCATGTGTCCGGGAATGGTGGTATTATCAAACAAAACTGTCCCATCCGGGGCAATTAGGGTTATTCTGCTGCGGGTGTACACCTGGCTCAGCTGTCCGATGGGATCGGGTACATCCTGATCAAGCAGCATGGCAATATAGGAAGCCTCGTTCCGAATATCCTGCTTCATGTTTGTAAACTCGTAATTGTACAATACTCCACAGATGAGAAGTGCGACAAGGGTAATTGTTGTAAAAGACAGCAGGAGCATATCCCGGAGTATTCTGCGTTTCATAGCGCTTCTCCCATCCGGTAGCCAACCCCGCGGATTGTTTCAATCATCTCGCCTGCAGAACCAAGCTTTTGACGCAATGTTCGGATATGAACATCCACCGTACGGGTTTCTCCTTCAAACTCATAACCCCATATCTTTTCAAGCAGCTTCTCACGTGTCAGGACTATCCCAAAATTCAGCATCAGGATATGCAATAATTCAAACTCCTTCAGGGTCAGCCGGATTTCCTCTTTTCCCGCCAGAACACGGTGCTTTTCAGAGTTCAGGGTGATGCTTCCTATCTTTAGCTCCTCAGTGTCCTGTCGGACTTGTGTTCTTCGCAGAACCGATTTTACACGGGATATCAGCTCCAACACTCCAAAAGGCTTGGCAATATAGTCATCGGCTCCCAGATCAAGCCCCTGAACCTTGTCCAACTCGGAATCCTTAGCTGTCAGCATGATCACCGGAATATCCCGGGTGCCGGCAGATGCCTTCAGTCTGCGCAGGATAGTCAGACCATCGGTGACCGGAAGCATGATGTCCAGCAGGATCAGAGAAGGAGCTTCCTTTTCGAGAGCCTTGAAAAAGCTTATAGCTTCTGTAAACCCATTTGCTTCAAAGCCTCCTGTTTTCAGTGTATAGATCACCAGCTCACAGATATTGGGATCATCCTCAACACAATAAATCATTACACCATTTCTCCCTTATGCCTTCCGGTGAGGGAATATTCAACCCATTCACCGATATTGGTAGCGTGATCTCCAATCCGCTCAAAATACTTCGCAATCATTAACAGGTCGACGGCATACTCGCCGTTGATCGATTTGTTTTCTATCCTGAAGATCAACTCATTTTTCACCTGGCTGAAAAGATTATCCACCACATCATCATAATTGATGACTGCCCTGGCCAGGGTCAGGTCCCGCCGTACAAAGGCATCAATGCTGTCAGTGACCATTTTGATGGTGTGCCTGGCCATCTCGCCGATGTGCAGCGTATCATCCCTTGCCTGAATATTGGCAAGGGTGACGATTTCGGAAATATCTGCCGCTTGATCTCCGATCCGTTCCATATCGGTAATCATTTTCAGCGCAGAGGAGATGAGGCGCAAATCCTTTGCGACGGGCTGCTGCTGCAGAAGAAGCTTCATGCACAAGCTTTCAATGACACGCTCCTTCCGATCAATCTCTTCATCCTCCAGGACGGCAGCCCGGGCAAGGTCCATATCTCCATTTGTCAGGGCTTTTGCGGAATTGGCAATGGCCTGCTCGCATAGCGAGCCCATTTGAATCAGTTCATTGTTTAAAAGCTCCAGCTGTTCATCAAACCTGTTTCTCATTATCCGAACCTCCCTGTGATATAATCCTCGGTACGCTTATCCCCTGGAATGGAAAACAGCTGCCCGGTATCTCCGTATTCAATCACTTCGCCAAGAAGAAAGAAGGCGGTTTTGTCTGATATTCTTACAGCTTGCTGCATATTGTGTGTCACGATGATAATAGTATAATCTTTTTTCAGCTCGGATGAAAGATCTTCAATTTTGGAGGTGGAAATGGGATCCAGTGCGGATGTGGGCTCATCCATCAGAAGTACTTCAGGCTGGACCGCCAAAGCCCTTGCAATGCAGATGCGCTGCTGCTGCCCTCCCGAAAGCCCCAGCGCGCTCTTTTTCAGCCGATCCTTCACTTCTTCCCATATGGCGGCGTCCCGCAGGGATTTTTCAATAATCTCATCCAGCTTTCCCTTCGAGCGGATGCCATGGGTCCGCGGACCAAAGGCGATATTGTCATAAATGGACATGGGAAACGGATTGGGCTTTTGAAAAACCATGCCAACCCGTTTGCGCAGCAGGTTCACATCGATATTCCCATAAATATCCTCCCGATCCAGCAGAACCTTTCCGGTGATGCAGCACCCTTCGACAAGATCGTTCATGCGGTTCAGTGTCTTCAGCAGCGTAGATTTTCCGCATCCCGAGGGCCCGATAAACGCGGTGATCTGATGTGGGGTGATCTTCAGATTTACGTGCTTTAATGCCTGAAAATTCCCATAATATAAATTTAAACCCTCAATGATAAACTTTTCCATAAGGCTTCCTTTCCTGTTGAGTGTCCGACGGTTGACACTCGGTATGGTATTTATAACAATTTTGTACGTTGCGTGATGCTTCGGATTCATTTCTGATTTACGGTCATTAGTTTTTTGGCAAAATACCCGGACAGACCATTTATCATCAATATGATCAACAACAGCACGACAGCGGTTGCATAAGCCTGATTCACATATAACCCTTCACTGGACAATGCATACATGTGCAGCGACAGCGTGCGCGTTGAATCAAGCAGAAAGTCTCTTCCGTCCGGAACCTTTGCCACGGTTCCCGCTGTATAAAGCAAGGCGGCGGTTTCCCCGACAATACGGCCTACAGCCAGGATTACTCCCGCAAGAATACCGGGAAGCGCGGAGGGCAGCACGATACGGAAAACAGTCCTCAGCCTTCCGGCTCCCAACCCGAAGCTTCCCTCCCGGAAGGAATCGGGTACGGCTTTTAAGGCTTCCTCGGTGGTTCGCAGAATCAGCGGTAAAATCATCATCGAAACGGTAAATGCCCCTGCCAGAAGGCTCATCCCCCAATGCAGCGCTGTCACAAAAAACAGAAGGCCGAAAAGGCCGTATACAATCGACGGGATCCCCGAGAGGGTTTCAGCGGTAATTCGGATCGCCCCGACCAGTTTGTTTCCCCTTTTCGCATATTCCACCAGGTAGATGGCCGTAAAAATTCCGAACGGGATGGCTATGACCAGGGACAAAACCACCATTAGCAACGTATTGATCAATGACGGCAGCAGGGAGACATTCACTGAGTTGTATTCCCATGCGAACAGCTGGGGTGTTAAATAAGGAATCCCCTTCACCAGGATATACCCGATGATAAAAATCAGTACAAAGACCGTGATACAGCACGATAATGTCACCAGCAGAAAAAGGAGGAGGGAAAGGGGGTTTTGCCGGTAAGTCATCCACCTCTGGCGGAGCGATCTTTTATTGATGGTTTCCATCATCCGGCCCTCCTATTCGTCAGCGAGAACAGCAGGTTAATGATCAATATGAAAACGAACAGAACTACTGCAGTTCCAAAGAGCGCTTCCCGATGCAGGTCTGCGGCATAGCCCATTTCGATGACGATATTGGCTGTCAGGGTCCTGATTCCTTTCAGCAGCCCCCTGGGCATCCGGGCCTGGTTTCCGGCCACCATGATCACCGCCATCGTTTCGCCCAGCGCCCTGCCGATGCCCAGAATCACAGCCGCAGTAATACCGGATTTTGCTGCCGGAAGCGCAGCGAAAAAAACGCTTCGCTCGTGGCTGGCCCCAAGGGCAAGGGCGCCTTCGTAATAGATTTCGGGTACGGCCAGAATGGCCGCTTCGCTGACCGAGATGATGGTGGGCAGAATCATGATACCCAGCAGGATGGAGGCTGTCAGCATGTTATTCCCGTTGCCGCCTGAAAAAGAGGCAATGAGCGGAACGATGGCCACAAGGCCAAAAAATCCATAAACGACGGATGGAATTCCCGCCAGCAGTTGAATCGCCGGTTTCATCCATTTCAGCAAGCGTTTTGGGCAAAACTTCGCCATAAAAACAGCCGTCAGAATACCAATGGGAACGCCCAGCAGAATTGCCCCTGCAGTTACATAGATGCTTCCAAGGATCATCGGCAGAATGCCGAAGGAAGGGGGAGTGTCCCCGGGTTTCCAGAGGGTGCCTGCTATAAAATCAAGGAAACCGATTTTTCGGATGGCCGGTATTCCATTTGCAAAAAGGAACAGGCAGATTAAAATCACCGATACGATGGATGCGCAGGCGGTGACTAAAAAAACAGCCTTCATCAATTGTTCTCTGAAATTCTTCATATTACCTCTCTCGTTGGCAAAGGGGCTCCGGCTAACCAGCCGGGCCCCGCTGCGGTCGTTTTGTTGCTATTGGCTGATCTCACTCCAGTTCACAAGCTCGCCGATGAAGATGGATTTAATTTGGTCTGCACTGATGTCGTCAAGAGGATTGGCCTTGTTCACAATAATGGCTATTCCATCCATTGCGATGACAATTGGGCTGAGGCCCTTTTCAATTTCGCTGTCCTTCAGTTCTCTTGAAGCCATACCGATGTCGCAGGTACCATTGATGGCCGAATTCATACCGGTGGATGAATCGCTTAACTGAATTTCAATTTCAGCGTTGGGGTTGACCGCCTGATAGGCTTCCTTCAACTTTTCCATGACCGGTGTAACCGAAGAGGAACCGGCAACGACGATTTTCCCGGAAGTCTTTTTGCTTTCATATCCGGCAGTCCCTCCAATATCGATATAACCGTTTTCTGAAACGATTTTCTGTCCGGCTTCACTGAGGATGAAACCTGCGAAATCATGGGAAGCCTCGGAAGCATTATTCTTCAGGGCGATGTTGAACGGGCGGGAGACCTTGTAGGTACCGTTTTTAATGTTTTCAACAGTAATTTCAATGCTGTCCACCTTCAAAGCTTTCACTGTATCGTTCAATGAGCCGAGAGAAATG
>JAEZBW010000631.1 GCA_023426765.1 Bacillota bacterium | reverse complement strand
AGTTTGAAAAGTTGTTGATGGATCTTGTTCCTATTCTGCCCATGGATTCGTTTCGCGAGTATACGGTTGAAGCCGGGCGGCCCGACACAATCAACGCAGCAAAGCTTGGAATGATGAAAAAGGCTGGAGTATCGCGCATCAGTATCAACCCTCAAACCATGCATAACAAGACCCTGCGGTTAATCGGAAGAAACCATACGGCTGAACAGTTTACAGACGCTTTTCATATGGCAAGGCAGGAAGGTTTCGGGAACATCAATTGCGATCTGATAGCCGGCCTTCCATCCGAAACCCTGGAGGATTTTCAGGCTACCCTTGAACAAATCATGCAAATAAGCCCTGAAAGCGTGACGGTGCATACCATGTCGTTAAAGCGGGCGTCCAGGCTGAACGAGGAGAAGGACAGTTTTACAAGAACCGATGACGATACGGTTGGTGAGATGATCGATCTGGCGCGGGTTTCATTGTGCCGGACAGGATTGAAGCCCTATTACCTGTACCGGCAAAAAAACATCCTGGCAAACCTTGAGAATGTCGGTTATGCCAGGCCGGGCTTTGAAGGCATTTACAATATCCTCATCATGGAGGAAATACAAAGCATTCTGGCTTTAGGGGCAGGTGCTGTATCTAAAATCGTTTATCCTGGCAACCGCATCGAAAGAATCTTCAATGTTAAAAATGTGGAACAGTACATTCAGCGTATTGATGAGATGCTTGAACGTAAAAGAGCCATGTTGGAACGCGAATAAGATGTAAGCATGTACCGTCAACATAATGTATGTACAATCCCTTCAAACGTTTGTATCAATCCGTTTGAAGGGAGATTGTTACCCGACAACCGGGGATAATGAGAGTCTGAACCCACCAAACCCGGTTGTTCCTGCTTGTATGCCAGGAAAAGCAGTTAGTTAACTTATGCTCGCGGCACGTTCATAATGATCACAGATAATGATGAACTAGTTGCACACAAAACGCGCAAATCACACACAAAAACATCAATGTTTTCTCTGTGTTAGAAAGCGCTTTCAGCGCACAATTCGTGCAAGCGTTTATTTATTATCTTTCCATTTAGATAATGCGTCAGCCAGGGCTGAATTGATGTTTTCATCCTGATCCTGCTTCTGCAGGAACCGGCTCACTTCCTTTTTATTCACTTGAGTGGATTTTCTATCCTGAAAGCTCTGCAGCTTTTCACGATACCCGCAGGCACAATAGAAGGACTTGTTCTCGCCTTCGCCGCGGATTTCCATTTTTTTATGGCATTGCGGGCAGCGGGCATTGGATACCTGTGAAATAGATTTCCGGAACCCGCATTCTCTGTCGGAGCAAACCAGCATTTTTCCCCTTTTACCGTTCACCTCCAACAGATACTTGCCGCATTGGCATTTTTCCCGGGTGACATTGTCATGCTTAAAGGTTTCGCTGGACATGACCACTTTTTGTACCAGCTTTGAAGCGTATTGCCTCATTTCGCCGACAAACTGCCTGGGATCGGCTTTTCCCTTGCTGATAAATGCCAGCTGTTGTTCCCATTTACCCGTCAGTTCCGGTGACTTTAAATCATCGGGTACAAGATCTACCAACTGAATCCCCTTTGATGTAGGATAAATTTCCTTTCCCTTGCGCTCTATATAAAAAGTATTGAACAGTTTCTCAATGATATCCGCGCGAGTGGCCGGAGTTCCCAGTCCGCTGGTACTTTCGAGCATTTCCCGCAGCGCTTTGTCTTCTACAAATTTCCCCGGGTGCTCCATGGCCGACAGCAATGTGGCTTCGGTGTAGCGGGCAGGTGGTTTGGTTTTCCCGCTGACCAGTCTGACAGGTTCCATTTTTGCTTTCAGGCCTTTTTGAACTTCGGGAAGAGATTGTTCCTTATCATCACTGTCATTATCTTCTTCCGGCTCAGATACACCGGCATAGATTTCTTTCCAGCCCATAGATTTTACGATTTTTCCCCTTGCGGTGAAGGTTTCGCCTGCAGAGCATACCTTTACCGTTGTTTGTTCATATTCAAAGGCAGGGCTGAGGACTGCGAGAAATCGCTTGACAATCAGATCGTATACATTCCGCTCTTCCGAGCTTAAGGCTGACAGGTTCACATATTGCTCGGTGGGGATGATGGCATGGTGATCGGTGACTTTGCTGTTGTCGGCAAAGCGTTTGGTAATGACCAGCCTATTGCTCAGGATTTTCTGTGCCGCTTTGGCGTAAGGCCCCACCGAGATACTTTTTAAGCGCTCGGGCAGCGTTGGAACGATATCGTCGGTGATATATCTGGAATCGGTTCTCGGATAAGTCACCAGCTTGTGCGTTTCATAAAGACGCTGCATGATATTCAGCGTTTGCTTTGCCGAATAGCCGTATCTGCGGTTTGCATCCCGCTGCAGCTCGGTCAGATCATAGGCGAGAGGAGGAAGCTCCTTTTTGGCTTCCTTCTGGACATCCACAACCTCCCCAATCTGACCCGAGACCTTTGATACAATGGATTCGGCAGCCTGTTTGTCAAAGAGCCTGGTTTGACCGTTTTTATCCCGCCACTGCATAGTAAAGCCGTGAAATCCGCTTTGAATGGTCCAGAAATCCTTTGGCTTGAAATTGCGGATCTCATTCTCACGCTGAACAATCATAGCCAATGTGGGGGTTTGAAC
>JAEZBW010000620.1 GCA_023426765.1 Bacillota bacterium | reverse complement strand
CTTTTATACCCCTCTGTTTCTAAACGATCAGCGAGTTTATCAGCAAGAGTATCCATCTTGCGTTCGGTGTTAATAGCCTCTTTCCGTTTTGGTTCCTGACCGGCTCTGAGGGTGCTGATAAACTCCCTCGATAGTGTTTTGCCAAAGAGAACGGCACAAGTGTATCCTTCGATAATATCCGCCGGTAACTTTGAAACATCAACAAAGTAAACAAAATCCGCACCGTTGTCTTTCAGGTATTGCTCCCATTTTTCATTTAACTCCATGTCGGCTCCTTTCACTAATATCTTTCGTGTAATCACTTTCTGTAAAAATAAATACTATAAAACCCTTATCTAACCTGATTTTGTCTCGCGCATCCATTATATAACATATTATTTCATGGAACAATATCTTATCAAAACATTTGTTCGATGTATTTGAAGGAGCTTCCCGATTACAATCCGGATAAATTCCAAATGTGGCAGGTGGATTTGCGCAGTACCGATGTGTCCGGTCTTGACCTTGATGGCAGGCTGGATGATTTACTCTACGCCGATTTCGACAGTAAAACGATATGGCCCGAAAAGCTTTCGGATGGGTTTGATCCGGATAAGCTGATGGAGATAGGGAAAAACCCGGGCCTGGGCTTAAGGCAGCTTCATGCATCGGGAATTACCGGCAAGGGAGTAGGGGTGGCGATTATTGATCAAACGCTTCTTGTTGACCATGTTGAATATAAGGATCAACTGAAGATGTATGAAGAAATCCATAACCGGATTGGCCCGGCTGCCATGCACGGCCCTGCAGTGGCATCCATCGCTGTGGGAAAGTCAGTTGGCGTGGCACCCGAAGCCGATCTCTATTATATCGCAGAATCTCATGAGAACAATGACGTTATGGATCTGACGTGGTTCGCAGAATCCATTGATCGCATTGTCGAAGTGAATAAAATGCTGCCCAAGGATCAGAAATCAGGGTTATTTCAATTTCATTGGAGATTACAAGCAAACTGAAGGGTTATGAAACGGTTCTTAAATCCATAGAGGCCGCAAAAAAGGACGGAATTTATACGGCATCCGTCGGCAGTGAACCTTATATGGGCCTTGGCCGTGAGCCGATGGACGATCCCGATGACACAGCCTCCTACAGCAAAGGTATTTTTTGGAGGAACTACAGGATGAATGATGTCGGACTGCTGGTTCCGATGGATTCAAGATGTACCGCAAGCCCTACGGGTGAAAATGATTATGTGTTCTACAGAACAGGAGGCATGAGCTGGTCGGTTCCTTATGCAGCAGGACTGTATGCACTGGCATGCCAGATAAAACCGGATATAACCCCCGAAATATTCTGGAAGGCAGCACTGGACACCGGAGTACCTTTTGCCGAGGGCTCAGGAGTCACAAAAACCACCGGTAAAATTGTAAACCCCGCCGCTCTCATCGAAAGCTTAAGTCATTAGTCACCGAGGTTCATCAGCTCTCATAATGCCACCGACGGTGGTTACTGCAGCTTGTCATAAAGCCCTTTCATTTTCTTACCCTGAAACAACATTTTCTGAGACCATCTTGATAGTATCAAAGCACTGAACAACGTATCGTGAGGTGCGGTCTGCATAACCTTCAGGCGCATGGTTAAAACTATGGTAAAGATTGTTACGGGACAGAACGTTTTGTTCTGTTTAAGCGCCGGGAGGTAAATTTTCTTGAAGGATATCAAATCGCTGATAAGGAATATTTTACTTTTTCATCCGGAAACCCCAAAGGATCCGTTTATCCTGGAAGAACACCAGGATAAACGGGATAAAGACGATGCAAAGGATCATGGTAAGGAACGGGATAGGGAGGATGAAGATGACAGCAATAAGCAAAAGGATCAGAACCATGAACAGGATAAGGAACAGGAGAAATCCGGGGCTGAAGATGATGACCAAAAATCGGATCAGGAGAACCGGAAGAAAAAGGAACGGGATCTTCCAAAAAATTCTGGGTCTGGTGAAGTGGATAAGAAAGAAAATTTAAAAGCAGAGCACCGACACAGGAACAAAACAAACGAGGCCAAAGAGGAGGAAGCGGACAGGGGGGAACCCGGTTCCAGAGAGAAAGAGAATAAAGCCGGGAAAAAAGGGATCACGCAGCCCATACCACTGGCGGTAAAAGACCTTGGCGATAAAGAAGAAAAAGGCGATGATACGAAGGACAGGGGAGATATCCACGCATCCCTGGAATCCTGCCTGCAGAAAATAAAACAGATTTATACCGCAGATATCAACGGTGATTTTAAGGTACGTGAATTCCGCGTGCGGGTGAAGGATAAAATCTATCCTGCATTCATATGTTTCTTTGACGGAATGATCGACCGTACCCTGGTGAACTCAACCATTTTACAGCCGCTGATGACATTGTCGGTACTGCCGATGGATACCGAAGACCAGTCGGTGGAGGAAGTGATTTACAATCATCTGATTCCTCAGAATCAAATCAGTAAATGTAAAACCTATCAGGAGGTTGTGGATGAAGTAAATTTCGGCGGCATTGCCATCTTCATCGACAGTCTGGCCGTTGCCTTTGCAGCGGATGTAAAGGGTTGGGAGCACCGCACTGTGGAAAAGCCCACCTCCGAACTGAACATCCGGGGACCGAAGGAAGCTTTCAACGAGATCAACCGTATGAATACCGCATTGCTGCGAAAGACACTGAAGGATGAAAATCTGATCGTTGAGGACGTATTGGTCGGAACCAGAAGTAAAACCCCATGCAGCATGGTTTACATTAAGAACATCGCAAACAGCTCTCTGGTGGATGAGGTGAGAAAACGGCTGAAAAGCATAAAGGTTGGTTACCTGCAGGATTCCGGAGAGCTGGAGCAAATGCTTGAGGACAGCACCTTTCTGCCGGCACCTCAGATGCTTTTAACCGAACGCCCGGACAGGGTAGCATCTTACCTTGGTGAGGGCAGGGTTGGGATTATTGTTCATGGCAGCCCCTATGTCATTATCGCACCGATTACCCTGTTCAACCTGATCCATTCGCCGGAGGATTACTATCTTCGGTACCCTTATGCCACTTTACTGCGTTTTATCCGGATTATGGGCATTCTGTTCACGTTGCTGTTACCGGCGTTATATCTTGCCATAACAAACTTCCACCAGGAAATGCTGCCCACCGATTTGCTTCTGGCCATTGCTTCATCGCGGGAAAAAGTGCCCTTTCCCACCGTCGTCAGCATCCTCATGATGGAGATCTCCTTCGAGCTGATCCGTGAAGCCGGTATCCGAATTCCCGGCCCCATCGGGACGACACTGGGCATTGTCGGAGCACTGATATTAGGCCAGGCTGCCGTATCGGCCAATCTGGTCAGCCCCATTCTGATCATTGTCGTAGCGGTAACAGGAATCGGTTCCTTTGCCGTACCGGATTTTTCATTGGGCTATTCCTTCCGTGCACTTCGCTTTATATACCTTTTACTGGCGAGTATGGTGGGCCTTTTGGGCATTGCCCTGTGTCTGTTTATCCACCTGCTACTGCTGGTTCACGCGCATTCCTTCGGCGTTCCTTTTCTCGTTCCGTTTGCACCGAAAACAACGGGAAAACGGACGAATACGGTTTTTAAAACACCCCTGTGGAAAGAGGAGGACAGACCTGATTTTCTGAATCCGAAAGCGGTTAAGAAACAGCCCTTCATCAGCAGAGGCTGGGTGAGGAAAGAGAAAGGGGTGGAAGCCGATGAACCGGAAAATAAAAATCGGTAACTTTGAGGCCGCATGTCTTTTACTGAATATGATTTCATCGAAGATCATTCTGGATTTTCCAAGAACCGTTTCAGAGGATGCCGGAACAGCAGGCTGGCTGATGACACTGGTGGTTTCTGCTGTCGTGATTGCGTTGTTTTCGGTTTTATCGGGGCTGTATCGGAAATTTGCAGGCCGTGACCTGCTGGATGTGGGCGAGAGCGCTTTAGGAAGTGTGGGAAGAATACTTACGGGCTTACTGTTCATGCTTCAGTTTCTGTTGATCATCCCGATCATATTGCGCGAATTTGCAGAAGATATCAAGGTGATTAGCCTTGCATCAACACCTATCAGTATGATAATCCTGATTTTCTGCGCCGGCATGATTGTCGGAGCCTGGCTGGGGCTGGAAACACTGGCCAGAATTCATGTGCTGACGGTGCCCATCCTGGCAGGTGCGTTTGTTTTAATTCTGCTTTTAAATGTTCAGAACTTTGATATCAGCCGGCTGGCTCCATGGCTGGGGCTTGGCGGTGATGTGATCCTCCGGAAGGGAATTGTAAACCTTTCAATCTATTCGGAGTTCATCGTCCTGTTTTTCATGCTGCCGTATTTAAACAATAAAAAGGATTTTTCCGGGATAGGGCGTTACAGCCTTGTGTTTTCAGGCCTTTTCCTGGTACTCACATCCCTGTGCTATGCTCTCTTCTATCAATACCCTGAGACGACCGAACTCTTCCTCCCAATGTACCAGATGGCCCGGGAAATTAACCTGGGGAGATTTTTTACACGCATAGAATCGGCCTTTATTGTGATATGGGCATCCAGTGCTTTTCTGTACCTGAGCTCAGGGCTATATTTCATCACATGGCTGTTCAGGGAAGCGTTCGGGTTGAAATACCAAAAGCCGCTAATTCTCCCGTTCGCCATATTGGTGTTTACGATCAGCATGGTTCCGGAGAATCTTTATTCCACGCTGCAGTTTGAAATGGAGTTTTATCGCTCGTGGTCATGGATCCTAACCTTCCTGTTTCCGTTGCTGCTGGTCATCATCGCATCTTTACGGGTTCGAAGCAGGAAGAGAAAGGAGGCCGCCGAATCATGAATTACAAGGGGAGAACTGCTAAATGTGTTATTCTTTTGATGATTCTGACCGGTTTGCTTTTTACAAGCGGATGTTATGATGCCATCGAGATAGATGAAATGGTTTATGTGGTTGCCTTGGGCCTGGACAGCGGAATAAACGGCGATGTGCGCATGACCATGCTGTTCGCCGTTCCCATTGCGGTGGGGGTGGGGCCTGAACCTGGCGAGGTGGATAAATCCACTACCCTGATCACCGTTGAGGCTCCGACGATATACGGTGGTATGAACATCGCCAATTCCATGCTGAGCAAAAAGGTGAATTTATCACATGCCAAGCTGGTGGTCATCTCAAAGGAACTGGCACAGAAGGGGATTGAAAAATATGTGAATACCTTCAACAGGTTCAGGGAATTCAGACCGAACACCTACCTGGGAATTGCCAGGGGCAGGGCTGAAGATTTCTTAAAGGAGAGCAAGCCGATCCTGGAGGCCAACCCGGCGAAGTATTACGAGCTGCTACTGGAATCATGGAGATATACAGGTTTTTCCGTTGGCAGCACGTTAAGCTCGTTTTACCGGGAAATGCGGTCTAAGGAAGGGGAAGCGGTTGCTACGCTGCTGGATGTTAACAATTTGGAGGCTTCGGAAGAATTCGGGAAAATATTACTGGCAGGGAAGGAAGACAAGGATGGAAAAGTGATGGAAGGGGATTATACTGCCGGGCAGGTTCCAGCAATTTTTGACAGCAAGTCGATGAACATGGGGACGGCTGTTTTCAAGGCAGACAAAATGGTGGGTGAGCTGAATGGCCGGGAAACGGTTTTTTATCTGATGGTGACCGGAAGGCTGAAGGAAGCGTACTTTTCCATACCGGATCCCGAGGAGCAGAACTCTGCAGAGCTTCAGGAAATGAAGTATGTTTCGCTGCGGCTCAGTTTTGCCAGAAGACCCGTTGTTCAGGTTCAGATGCAGGATGACACCCCACACATCACCGCACATATTTTTTTGGAAGGATCGATTTTAACGGTGGAAGGAGATAAAGATTATTCCACCGGTGAAGGGCTGAAGCAACTGGAGGATTTTACGGCAGAATATCTGCGCAGGGATATCCTGTCATTCCTGGAGATGACCCGGGATACCTTCAACAGTGATATTTGCAGCACCGGCAAAAAGATGAAGCAAAAATTTCTGCTTTGGGATGACTGGGTTCGGTTCCGATGGGTTGACAAGTATGAGAACGCATTATTTGATGCTGTTTTGAAGGTAGCCATCCGCCGTGCCGGCATGACGGTTAAACAGATTCCCATGGCAGATCTGAAAGGAAAAGAATGAGCCGTTGGTTGGTTTAGTAACCTTGACTTGATTTTAGCCAGGGAACCTGTCCCCGTGGCATGATTTGATTTGAGCCAGGGAACCTGTCCCCGTGGCAAATGTCCCCGTGGCAAAGGAAGGAGAAGAATAATAAATTGAGCACCCTGATTTTGATTGGAATTTTGCTTGTTTTGGTCTGGAGCGCTGTTTATACAATAAGCTATGGTATTTGGACATTTCGCGAAAACAAAAAGGGAGGCATCGCATTGTTTATCCTTACGGCTGTATGCGTCGCCATCCCTCTTTATCTGCTATGGATCAGAAAATGAGAGAACAAATTTAATTATTTGAAGGGGTTTTCATTCTTATACAGCATGCCCGAGGGCTGGTTGAATGAAACATCCTCTACGCCAAGCATTTTCATAGCGGCAAAAAGCACTTTTCCTGCATGTTTGAAGGCAACGCCTCCATGGTGCGGAAAGCGTTTCGCCATCAGCACATGCCTGTAAAACCTGGCCATCTCTGAAATGGCAAAAATACCGATACCACCGAAGGATTTCGGATCCAGATCGATAATTTCTCCCTCGGCAACATAGCATTTCAGCCTGGCGTCGGCTGTGCTCTGCAGCCTGAAGAAGGTGATGTCCCCAGGCTGAATGGCGCCTTCCAGGGTTCCCCTAGAAATATCTGGATCCTTATCGGGCTCCAGCAGCCTGTGCATGATCAGCTGGTATTTCATGGAATAGTTCTTCATACAACAACTGGGCGTATTGCCACAGTGGAAACCCATAAACAGATCATTCAGCTTGTAGCCTGCCAGTTTATCCTTATTGCTATCATACATATCCTTCGGAACGGTATTATTGATATCCAGAAGGGTTGCCGGTATTTCGGTGGCACAGGTGATGATATACTCGCTAAGCGCTCCGTATATATCGGTTTCACAGGCAATGGGTATGCCACGGGAAGCAAACCTTGAATTCACATAACAGGGTACAAAGCCAAACTGGGTTTGGAATGCAGGCCAGCATTTATTGGCAAATACGGCGTATTCGGAAGCCCCAATGTGATCTTTCATCCAGTCCTGAAGTGTCAGCTCGTATTGTGCCAGTCTGGGGAGAATGCCCGGGTAACCATTACCCTGCCCCAGTTCTTCTTCCATCTCTTTCACTTTGGCTGCGATACGGGGATCATCGGCGTGTTTGTTGAACGCTTCAAAGAGATCCAGCTCGGAATTTTCCATTACCTCCACACCCAGATCAAACAAAGGCTTGATCGGTGCGTTGCATGCCAGAAAATCCTGTGGGCGGGGCCCGAAGGTAAATATCTTCAGCTTTTTCAGCCCCAGAATGACTCTGGCAATATCTGCAAAATCCAATATCATGGATGGAATTTCATCGGGCGTGCCGACGGGATATTCGGGTATGTACGGGTTTAAACCGCGAAGCCCCAGGTTATAGGAAGCATTCAGCATACCGCAGTAAGCATCCCCGCGGTCTGCGATTAACCCCTTTTCAGTTTCCTCTGCAGCGGCAGCAAACATGACAGGCCCTGCAAATTTTTGGGCGAGAATGGTTTCCGGACCTTCCGGGCCGAAATTCCCAAGATACACCACCAGTGCGTTTACTTCGGCTGCTTTCAGCTCATCCAGCGCCTTCAAAACATCTTTTTCATTCTCAATGACTGTTTTCACTTCAAATATGTCTATTTTCTGCGCCTTACAGGAAGCAACAACAGCCTTTCTCCTGGCTTCGCTAAGCCGGACAGGAAAACAGTCCCTGCTGACCGCAGCTATACCAAGCTTTACTTCAGGAATATTGATCATATTGAGACCCCCAATCATTATTTATTCAAAATGATTATAGCATTTTTATCACATCTGTTCAAAGACTGTTTAAGAACTGTAATCATTTTTTGTCGAGTTCCTGTTACTCAAGCTTCTTTTCTATGGTATGATTGTATCATGGAAGATAAATGAAGGTTACTTTACTTGCAGGCGAGAAACTCTTACTGATATAACGTCATTCTGCCCCACGATTGTGAAATGTGAGGTGAAACAGGTTTATGTCCGGAGAAGTATACAGCAGGCTATGTCGAAAAAAGCAGATATCTCGACGCTCGATAAAGGATGTCTGCCAAACCGTATGGATAACGTTTTTAATGCTCCTTTTATTAAGCGGTTGCTACGAAAAAAACAAGGCAAACCACAATTCGGAATCACAGATGCTTCAACCGACGGCTACCGATCAAAAAGAAGAAGTCGTCCAGGGGAATACTAAGACGAATACTGGGGTTCCCTTTCAAAATATCATTCGGATTCCATCCGGCATCACGAAAGATTTCTCTGACGAACAGGCATTAAAACCGGATTACCAGATGATTGAAGAATTATCTTTGAACACATCCATCTATGATGTCCGATACAGGGCTCCTTACCTGATTTACAGCCATTTCAACGGCGAGAATGATGCCGTTACAATCTATGATGTGAATGAAAGGACAAAGTGCGAATTCCCTTCCAGAACAAGTTTAAGAAGGTTTATAAGGCTTGCTTCTTTTAGTGATACGGGCTACGGGTATTTGAACACAGCGGAGCATGAGCCCTATACATGGCAATACTTCAGGTTTGACAGCCTGCATAATACTACTGCGACGAATACATTTGATATCAGAAAGGTGATATTAAAAGAAAATAATGAAAATCCCGTCTATCAGTCTGATGTGGAGGAAGAAGGAAATCTGTTGGCCTGGATTGAAGAAACTATCAATTCCGGAGTTGCCGAACGTAACCTCTATGTTTGTCTATATAACGCAGATACGCCGGAGCTTGTCCATACTATCAGGCTGAACCGGGGAGTGAATACCCTGACCCCTTTGACGATAAAGAACCAATGTATCAGTTATTTCGATTATGATCCTCAGACTGAAAAATGGTATATTCGAACCTATGATGTTATGAAGGGAGACAACTCGCCCGATACCTGTGATTTCGAGCTGGAGCGAAAACCAGAAAGCCCGCCCCTCTTTGACCGCTCCGCCCTGGCTTGGGTGGAAGAAAAAGACGGGGTGCAGACTTTGTATTCCTACAATATACAGAAGAATGAGAAGTACCGGATTGACACCGATATCAAAAATCCTGATTTGGAGTATCCTGCATTGTTTTATGTGAAGAATAACAAGCTTTTCTGTTTTAACCTTCAGGAAAACACAAAGCGTATTCTTTTTGAAAGTGAGCAGGGAAAGATTGTTTCCGGGGGCGGAAGTAGCCTGCTGCCTTTTTGTCTGACGAAGGAGGAAAAAGGATCGAATCTCCTTCTGTTGCATACTGTACCCCCGTCCATGCAGGATGTACAAGGAATGAAATGGATTACAAACAAGGATGGCATTTTGGAGTTGCAGCGAGAGAGTCCGTTCATCCGAAGAGGAATGGAGAATTGTTCTGTAATTTATAATGGATTGGCTCGTCCCGGGTTGTTTGTGCATGATATGGGATGGCCTTTATCGGGTATTTGTGATGTCATACGGGCAGATCTGGAAATAAAGCGATCCAGGAATGTGCTTGGCGCTGATGTGCCGGAGGAGTTTACGGTTTCCCATGGAAATAAATGCCTTACCTTTACCGGAGAAGCGGCTCCCAATGCTTTGGGCGATGGCGGGGCATCCTATAAATGCCATGAGGTTCCAACCTTGCAGGCTGCCTATGTTAAACGAAACATTGTTACAGACCTTCCGGACTTGCTGGATGCTTTGGAGATATCCTGGACGGTGGAGCCTTCCGGGAATACGTTTATCATAGGTGATGATATGCCTTATACGCAAATTAAACCTATTATAGAAATAAAAGACAAAGACATGAATGAAGATGGCATAAAGG
>JAEZBW010000336.1 GCA_023426765.1 Bacillota bacterium | reverse complement strand
CATGCGCACCATGGGCTGGACAAAGGCCTTGGTGCTGAAAAGGGCGGCCAGGGCCACGGCGAGAAGGGCGGCGGCCATAACCGCGCCGGACAGGCGCACGATCTGGTCCGTGGCGGCGAGAATCTCGCGGCTGCTTTGCTCGGCCATGGGGTCGAGCATGGCGGTGGGCACCACGATGACCAGGGAGGCCCCGCGCATGAGCCGGGCGTAGGCCCAAAAAGACGGCACGCCGTCCAGGGGCAGCTCGGCCGTGCCCGAGGCGTCGCGCTCCATGGCGGCCAACAGGGCGTCGAAGCCGGCGGTGTCGGACGAGGCCAGCGGCTCGAAATTGACGGCGCTTTTCCAGTCCCGGGCCGTGGCGTCGTCGTCCCGGCGAGCCCAGACGTAGAGGACGCGCTTGCCCGTGGCCGGATCGCGGACCGGCGCGGCCAGATAGGCGCGCATGGCCTGGGACCACTGGGAGGCGATCTCCTGTTCCTGGAGCACGCGTTCCAGGGGCACGTCCAGGCTGGCCACGCCGATAAATCGTCCGCCCGGCCCCACGACCGCCCGGGACAGGGTCAGGGTCAGGCGGCCGGTGGCCGGGTCCACGGCCGGGTCGTTCCAGACCACCTCATGGGCGGTCGGACGTTTGGGGTCGAAGGCGGCCTTGGCCGCCTTGTACCAGGGGCGTTGGCGCGGGTCGTAGTCGGGCGGCAGGCCCTCCCGGGCGGGAAAGGCGACGGAGGTTCCATCTTCCAGGGACACGGCCACGAAGAGCACGGTGTTGTCGAGTTCGTTTCGCAGCAGCCCGGCCGTGGAGGCCAGGCCGGCCAGCCGCGACAGGGCGGCGGCGTCCGGGCGCACGCCCTCGGGAACATGGACGCCAACAGACGTCGCCTCGCGCCCGTCGTGGTCCTGGCGGGGCAGGGGCGGGGCGAACAGCAGCCGTTCGGCCTCGGCGGCGGTCATGGACAGGCTGAAATCCAGGGCGCTTTTGGAGCGGCGGATGACCAGGGAGAAGTCTTCGGCCGTCTGGCGCAGCTCGTTTTTGACCACCTCGCTGATGACGGCGTTGCCCTCGGCGGCGATTGCCCGGCCCAGGCGTTCCACCTGTCGCCGGTTGACGTGGGTGAGCACCAGCATGGGGACCAGGGCGAACCCGAGCAGAACCAAGAAGAATTTCCAGCGAAGGCGCATACGCTCTCCCGTTAGGCCACCCTACGAAACCGTCGGCCACGTCGCAAGGGCTAGTCGCCGCAAACGCGCCCCCGGCGACATGCTCCAAGGCCGTGCGCACTGCCGCCTTGTCCCTGCCGCTTGTGCATGACCGCACCTTTACCGAAAGCTCTCAAGAGTCCTTTAACCTACTTCTCCAGGAGAGGGGTCTGGGGGCCTCAGGCCCCCAGCCGCCGGAGGCCTCCCCATGCTTGCCCATGGTTGCCAGGGGGAGGCGCGGCGGCTACCGTGGGGCATGTTGTGCCCACCGCGACGCGCCGGCCCGGCGGCTTTTCGGTTCCTGGCCGCCCTGGCCGCGGCGCTTTTCCTGGCCGGCTGCGCTTCCAAGGCTCCGGTTCCCGGCCCTGCCGGCCGCGAGCCGGCCACGCTGCGTCCCTACACCATAAAAGGCGTCACCTATGTGCCGCTGCGCACGGCCAAGGGCTACCGCGAGGAAGGCATTGCCTCGTGGTACGGTCCGGGCTTTCACGGCAAACGCACGTCCAACGGCGAGGTCTACGACCAGTACCAGCTGACCTGTGCCCACAAGCTGTTGCCCATGCAGACCAAGGTGCGGGTGACCAATCTGGAGAACGGCCGCTCCATGACGCTTCGGGTCAACGACCGGGGGCCGTTCGTGGCCGGGCGCATCATTGATTTGTCCCAGGCCGGGGCGCGGGAACTTGGGGTCCATGCCCGGGGCACGGCCAGGGTGCGGGTGGAAGTGGAGGGCGAGACGCCGGGGGCGGGGCCTGGCGGCGAACTGCCGGGGCCGTTTTACGTGCAGGTGGGGGCTTTTGCCCTGCGGGGCAATGCGGAACGGCTTTTTGCCCGGCTGCAGGCGGCCGGGTATGCCGGTTCGCGCATCCAGACGCGGGAAATCGACGGGGTGTTGCTGCACCTGGTCCACGCCGGGACCTTCCCGACGTCGATGGTGGCGGACGAGGCGCGGCTGCGCCTGGGCGAGCGGTTTGCCGGGGCTTTTATCATCGCGCAGTAGCGCCTTTGCCTGGCCGGCCAGGAGAAACCGCGCCGGCGATGAGGCCGGACGGATCGGGCAAGTCCAAAGACCGTGCCACAGACACGATGCCGTGACGACTGTCAGGCCCGCAACGGATCATCGGTCCCCGGGCGGGCGGCCGCCGCCCGGGCCAATAACCGAAATTTCAGGTCTGCCTGGAGCGGCCGCCGCCCCGGCCCCGGACGGGGCTACAGCACTTCGTCGGGGTTGAGTTCGGCCCGAAACTTGCGGGACAGGCGGAACACCACGACCTTGCGCGGCGGCAGCATGATGGAGGCGTTGGTCTGGGGGTTGCGCCCCTTGCGGGCTTTCTTGTCGTAGGACTCGAACTTGCCGAAGCCGCTGACGAGCAGGGAATTGTCCCGCTTGATGGACTGTTTCATGAGTTCGAGGAGATGGTCCACCAGGACCTTGACCTCGGCCCGGTTGCGCTCGGTCTTTTCGTAGATGTAGTCGACGATGTCGGCCTTGGTGAGGGTTTTCCCGTTCATGACGTTCTCCGGCGCGTTGCGTTTGGTGAGCAGGCCGGGCGGGCAGGCCCGGCCGGCGGATTGCATGAATTACAAAACCGGGCCTTCGTCGGCCAGGGCGGCGCGCACCGCCTCGGCCACGGCGGCCACGGCGGCGGCGTCGGGGTAGGGCTTGCCCGGCCACAGGGCCAGGCCGTCGCCTTCCCGGCGCGGAATCAGATGATAGTGGGCGTGGAACACCATCTGCCCGGCGCTTTTGGCGTTGTTTTGCTGGACATTGAGGCCGGTTGCGCCCATGGCCCGCATGACGGCCCGGCCCACCCGGCGCTGGGCGGCCAGCAAGGCCGCGCCAAGGGCGTCGGGCAGCGCGAACAGATCGGCGTGATGAGCCTTGGGGATGACCAGGGCATGGCCCGGGGTCACCGGGGCGATGTCGAGGAAAGCCAGCGTCAGCTCGTCTTCGTAGAGCTTGGCGCAGGGGATTTCACCCTTGACGATTTTGCAAAAAATACAGTCGGCGGCACTCATGGATTATCCCCTCTCTCCCCAGGCGAAACGGTTCGGCCACGGGCCGGCCCAACGCCTTGGTTCAAGCTATAAAAAAGGAAAGGCATTTTTTCAAGTGGCTTAGGAGAAAAATAATGGCCTCCACGCATATCGTTCGCCATCTTCGCCAAAATGTCATTTCCGGGGACAGCTCCCAGGGGCGATTTTTCCGGCATCCTGAGCCGCCAAGGGAGCGCGGACGGGTGTGGCCGGTCTACATCAGTTTTCAAGGATGTCCGGGACGTTGCGTGTTCTGCGCCCAGGCCGTGCAGGCCGGCGCGCCGCTTGTTTCCCTGTCCGAAACCCTGGCCGCCATGGAGCGGGAGCTGGGGCAAGCCGCCCGGGACGGACGCGGCCCCTATGAGCTGGCCTTTTACGGCGGCGTGTTCACGGCCCTGCCCGAACCCTGGCCCAGGCGCTTTCTCGAAGCGGCCTTGCGGTTTCGCCGGGCTGGGCTCATTGGACGCATCCGCTGCTCCACCCGGCCCGACGCCTGCCCGCCCGGGCTTTTGGCCGAACTGGCCGCCCTGGGGCTCGATCTGGTCGAGATCGGGGCCCAGAGCTTTGACGACGCCGTGCTGGCCGCCTCGGGCCGAGGCCACGACGCCGAGGCCACGCGCCGGGCCGCCCGAGCCGTGCGGGCGGCCGGCCTGCGTCTTGGCCTGCAGCTTCTGCCAGGCCTGCCCGGCCACGATCCGGCCCATTTCGCCCGGGACGTGGCCGAGACCTGCGCCCTGGCCCCGTCCCTGGTCCGCATCCATCCTTGTTTGGTCGTGGAGGGCACGGAACTGGCCGCCCTGTACCGGGCCGGCCGGTACGCGCCCTGGCCCCTGGAGGCGACCCTCGACGCCCTGGCCGAGGCCCTGCCTCCCTTGTGGCGGGCCGGCGCGGTGGTGGCCCGCCTGGGCCTGGCCCCGCAGCCGGAGCTGGAAGCGGCGATCATCGCCGGGCCGCGCCATCCCGCCCTGGGGGATCGGGCCAGGGCGCGGGCGCTGCTGGCCCTGGTGCGGGAGGAAGTGATCGCCCTGGGCGGTCAGGCGGCCGGCCTTTTCGCGCCGCGTCGGTTTGCCGGCCAGCTTTTCGGCCACGCCGGCGAACTGGCCCCGGCCTACGCCGCCCTGGGGCTGCCCCGGGAGGTGGTGCGCTTTACCCGGGACGAGGATTTTTTGCTTGCCGCGAAAGCTGTTTGACTTGGCCGCGACCTCGTGCCAAACCGGACAAGGGACACGCCCCCGACAACCCTCAAACCGTCTGGTGAACAACCATGAAGCGATTTTTAGCGCCCCTGGCCTGCCTCGTCTGTCTGGCCCTGGCCGCGCCGGCCGTGGCGGAAACGCCCAACATGCGCCAAAGCATCAACTACTTCATGAACTACTTCAACGAGGCGGTGGTTCAGGCCATCCAGATCAAGGAGCATGAAGACAAGGA
>JAEZBW010000575.1 GCA_023426765.1 Bacillota bacterium | reverse complement strand
CAGGGGGAGTATGCGGTGCAGAAGGTGGCTGCTGGATAGCCGTTTCAGGCACAGAAGAACAGGTTTCCAAAGCCTGTGAGCAAATCCGTTCCATCGAGAAGGAACCGCCGTTCAAGCTTTAATTGATAAGGCTGATTTATATAAGAACACTGGAAAAGTGTCTTCAGGCTGTTTCATTCAGGTTTCACTCGAACAGGTATTTCAGCGCTTCTTCCACAGTGCCTGCATAGAACAGATCCATACCCTCGCCTGCGTCGTCCCTGTTCAGCTTGCTTTTGTTTCCTGCGGGTACGATGCACTTTTTAAAGCCCATTCTCCTGGCTTCCATGATTCTTTTATCAGCCTGGCTGACGGGTCGGACTTCTCCTGTCAGCCCAACCTCACCCATCACGACAAACTCCGATGCGATGGGCTTGTTCCGGAAGCTTCCTGCGATGCTGGCGATCACGCCCATATCGCAGGCAGGCTCGTCCAGCCTGATTCCGCCCACTACATTCACATACGCATCAAAGCTGTACAGCTGCATGCCGACCTTTTTTTCCAGTACCGCCATCAGCATTGTCAGGCGGTTGTAATCAATGCCTGTCGCCATACGCCTGGGCATCTGGAAGCTGGTGGGGGTCACAAGTGCCTGTACCTCCAGCAGCATCGGCCGGGTGCCTTCCAGGCTCGCCACCACCACCGAGCCCGATTGATCCTTTGCCCTGCCGTCGAGTAAGAGCCCTGACGGGTTTCCAACCTCAATCAGCCCTTCCTGGCACATCTCAAAAAGCCCTAATTCGTTGGTGGAACCAAAACGGTTCTTGACCGCCCTTAAAATTCTGTAGTTTTGGTGCCTCTCCCCTTCAAAATACAAAACCGTATCCACCATGTGCTCCAACACTCTGGGACCTGCGATGGCTCCCTCTTTGGTCACATGACCTACCACAAAAACAGTCATTCCGAGGCCTTTGGCGATGCGCATCAGATGGCCGGTTACCTCCCGTACCTGGCTGACGCTGCCCGGCGCGGATGTAAGCTCTTCGCTGTAAACGGTCTGAATGGAGTCCAGAATGACCACCTGCGGACGGTTTTCTTCAATCAGCTTTTCCACGTTTTGAAAGTTCGTTTCAGAAACCATCAGAATATTCCGATGATTCACCGAAAGCCTGTCGGCTCTGATTTTAATCTGTTTGACCGATTCCTCTCCGGATATGTAAAGAATTTTCTGCGTTGGAGACAAGGTGCCGCATACCTGCAGCAGGAGCGTGGATTTTCCGATTCCGGGATCACCGCCCACCAGTACAAGGGATCCTCCCACCAGGCCGCCTCCGAGAACCCGGTCCAGTTCCGGCATTCCGGTTTTCACCCGTTCCTCGGAGTCCTTCGAGACCTCGGTCAGCGGAATGGCTTTCGGAACAGCCCCCACCGATAGGTTCCCCCGCTTCTCGGTTTCCTTTTCTTCGGTAAAGGTGTTCCACTGCAGACAGGCCGGACATTTTCCCAGCCACTTGCCGGTTTCATAACCACAATCCGAACATACAAACTTCGTTTTATGTTTCGACATTACAACCACCCCTTTCCGGGTGAATACGGTTCAATTGCTGAACGATCAGGGATCAGCGGTTAATACCCCGCCGTTTTCGAGAAATTTTTTCAAGGTTAACACATACATCGCATGAGACCACGTTAACGGAATGACCCAGGCCGGTTTGGCATCCTGCCTGTCGGCCTGTTCGGGCAGAAGATCCAGGTGCGTGGCGCATCGGATGCACCAGTGCAGGCAATCCGCGGCTTTTTTCACTTCTCCGGTTTCGAGGTGATACAGTCCCATCCACAGGGTTGCAATGATCCACGGGTTTCCTCCCGCATAATGGTCTTCCTCATAACGCAGCAGTCCGCCGGTTTTTTCACAGGTTAACAGCTTCTCCAGGCAGGCGGCAGTTTTTCGTACGGCTGGTTCATCCGGTTGAAACACTCTGAAAGGAATCATGGGCCCCAAAAGACTGATATCCATTTTGCTGTCGGTTTGGGAAACCTCCCACGAAAACCCTTTCGGGTTCACCGGAATGCGTATGATGTGTTCGGTGGGTTCCTTCCCCCAGGGGTTCAGCTTGGTTCTGACGCTTCTGAGGAAGAGCCCTGTTTCAAGATCGACCAGCCATTGGAGCATCGCCTTTTTAATGTAGGATGCACATTGAAGCCAACTCTGTGTTGTCTCCTCCGCCGCACCCAGCAGACGGCCCATTTCAGCCGCAGCCTGAAGCCCGGCGATAACAGCGGCGGAAGAATAGGTATGCTCGCCCTTTCTTTCCTCCCATAGATCAAAGCTCGGCTGCGGCAGACCGGTTTCGGGATCAAGAAAGCTTTTCAGAAAATCAGCCGCCTTGATAACTGCCGGCCACATCTTTTCCAGGAAACACATGTCTTTGGTCACATGAAAGTGGCTGAGCATACCGAATAAAACCGAACCGGTCTCATCGATCTGAATACCCCAGGACGGCGCCAGGCTGCCGTTCATATGATAACGCTGGTGCCAGAAGCCTTCGGAGTCCTGCACACGGACAGCCCAATCGTAAAACCTTGTGGTATCCTGGTATAATCCGGCTTCATCCAGAGCCTGGGTGATAAACGCTGCATCCCGGCCCCAGCAAAATGCATACCGGCCGCATTGGGTGAAGCCCTCATCAATTTCAGGAGAGGCCAGCAGGCCTCCGGTATTTTTATCCGACATCAGCCTGAACATCAGCAGGGATCGTTTATAAATTCTGTCTGCTTTTAGATTCCCGCTGTGAATTATCTTGCAGTCTTTTAAGTAATCCTTCCAGTATTGCGTAGTATTTGCGACAAGCATTGCATACCCTGTCTTTTTCATGCCGGCGGTAAGCGTTTTTACCTCTGCCAGGTTTTGGGCAAAAACTATATACAGCGTAAGCTCCTTTGTTCCGCCGGGAGGGAATATTCCCATATCCCAAAGCATGGCGCCGTCGGGGGACATGCCGATGCTGTCGGGCCCTGAAAGCTTTCCATCCCAAACAGCGCCGAACGGGTTATTTCCGATCTGGAACTGACGAACCTCCAGGCTTGAACCGATGGCCCAAACCCCGCCATGCCGGTAATGTACCAGGGCATCCAGCTGAAAATCAAACAGGGTGTTACCCATATCCTGAGAAGACGAAATGACATGAGAGGCAATCCCCATCCCCGTATGAATATCTTCACCGCCAAGGTTTCTGATCGTGTAATGCCGCACCAGAACATTCTCATCCGGAAGACAGAAGTCGGTCTGTGTCACGCGCAGGGGCAGCCTGGAAAACACCGCCGTGGTCTCGAGAATATTCGTGTCCTCCAGATAGCGCTGAGTGACCGCATGATCCCCTTCGCTGAACCAAATGGTGCTGTTTGCCTCGTTCATATCGAAAAAGCCCGTCAGCATCTTCTCGAGATGCTGAGGAAAATCGATTTCCGGCCAATACAGCCGGATCAGTTCGCCTGTTTCGGTTATGCAACCGAGCATGCTGCCATTGCCGATGACCGCATTGTTAATGTATGGTTTCCCCATGTGGACCTCCTGGCCGAAGTAAAAAAGTGCATGATCAACCCGGCTTCATTATAGCAAAGGAAGGATTTGCATGCAAACGCAACATATATGCTGTATAACATGCCCCTTGTATCCGGGAAACCAAATATTTCCCGGAACCAGCCGGCTGAACAATCAAATTGGTTTCTCACTGTATCAGGCAGCCGAAGTGACCGGCTGATGCAGGAAGATTTTAATATGATCGATTTACCAAACATATTTTTA
>JAEZBW010000563.1 GCA_023426765.1 Bacillota bacterium | reverse complement strand
CTTCGATGAACTCGATTTATCGGAGTAATGCTTGTACATTCGTTGGCAAAGAGGGACAGTTCCTTTTTGCTCTGTTTCCTTCTACCACAAAGACACAGGGGGACAGTTCTTTTATGCTCTGTATCCTTCTGACTACACCAGAGCTTACATCTGTCAGTCTGGAGATTTGCCAGATTAACAGTCCCCTTTTTTCATCTTTCATTCATCAGTTGGTGATGGATGGTGTCCAGTATTTGTTGCTGTAGATGTCGGTAATGCGGTGGGTCATTTGATAGTTTTCTTCACCGACAGCCAGGTTTTCGATGGTCCATTTACCGGTCGCGGTATAGGCATCCCCCAGGAAATAAGTATCGGTGTACTTCCCGTCATAACTGTAATAGTCGCATAAATAGTCAATCTTGTCTCCGGGAAGGATTTCAATCAGTCCCTTTGCCTGGGTTTCTGTTTCCGTGGCGGTATCATACCGAAGCTGTGCGCCAATAACCGTTCCATAGGGATTTTCATTATCGAACACAATGATAATGTCGGCCAGCTGCCCATTCAACATGACCGGCACGCGGCCTCTTATCAAATAACTGTCCCCGTCGCGGTCTTCGGATATCATATAGTAACTGACGATATGACCATTCAGTGCCACCCATGTGCCGTCATATTCCATGATCAAATCCCCGTCATCATTAAATTCGAATACATTGTCCAGACCGAGATCGATATAACCCTCCCCATCGTCGATGAAAACATTCAGTTCCAGGTTTTGTACAAGGCTCCATTGCTTCTCGCTCAGGTGTAATACTTTCTGTCCGTTCTTCTTCGTAATTTTTAATGCAGCAGCATCAAGCCGGTTTTCTTCATAGTACTCTTTTGCAGCCTGAATACGGCCTATGTCCAGCCAACCCGCAGCACCATCGGCAAGACCCGTTATACTGCTGAAATTTCCTTCGGACAGGAAATTTTCCAGAAGCATTTCCACCAGTCCGCTTCCCGAGGAGGTTGATGAGCCTGACCCTGCATTTGAATCTCCAAGCAAACTGTCCAGCGGATTCCCGCTGCTGCCCGAAACGATCTGTCCGCCTGCAGCCAGGGATGCAAAGCTTCTGATGCAATCGCTGTATTCCTCTGCCAGCCCGATCTCTTTATAGGTATTCAGCATGGAGTTCATCTTTGTCAGGCTGTTATACGGAAAATAGATGGACACGCCATTTGCATTGGTGATGTTAGTGGTGGTTCGGTTATATTTGATGCAGTCGCGCAGGGTTTGTGCGAAGAGGATTGCCTCTTTGGTTCCAAGCTTCCGTGCAAAATCAATCAGGTCGATTTGATTGATCCGGGAGGATTTTGAAAACTCCTTTGCGGAATACCGTGCATCTGAAACCATCTGATATTGCTTTGTGTCCAGCAGTTCTCCCGTGGTTTTTGCAAAGGTTTTAAACTGGGTTGGTACAGTTCCCTTCAATTCAGCCAGATCAATTAAGGAAAGGGTTCCCTGGCTGCGCGGGGTTTCAGTCTGAACCTTAGATATATAATCATCAATCAGCTTCTTCCCCAGATCCACAGTTGATATGGAAGTGTTTTTGGAAAGCGCATTCAGCCATCCGGTGTAGTACCAGCCTATTCCCGGTTCAACCTCCTCCGATGCGATCATGTAATCGGCGTAGGGTTCAAGAACCATAGCGGTTTCCAGAGTTGCCATCAGGCAGGCGTCAAAACCGATAAAGTCGAAGCTGCAGCCTGCATTTTTCAGTGCCGTTCCGATCTCATCCAGGGTCATGCTGTCGTTCTGGAAATGTTGGTCATAACCGTATCCGCTCAGGGAGCCTCCGCCGTGATCCCAAAGGATCAGCATATAGCGATCCGCCGGATATTTCGCATGACAATATTGGATAAAATCCTTCAGGGTATCGGGCTTTACCATGGATTTTTTCCCGAGATTTTTTCCAAGCAATTCCAACCCTTCGGAGGTTACAAGGTACCGCTGGTTTGAACTGCTGCTGATCACATTGTTCTGCCACTTGGTCGTTCCACCGGTCTCCAGAATAATATTCACCTGATCGGAAATCTCTGCATACAGCATTTCGTTGATGTCTGCCGTTGCCATGCCGCTGCGGCTTTCCAGGTCTGTTCCGCACATATACACCATGACGGTGGCTGTGTCTTTTCCGCTTCCATTTAGCACGGTTCGTTTGGCACGAGCGGATGCAGATACTGTAGTATTGGCTTCATATGCGTCAGCATAGGCTGTGCTGTCTACGCTGCCTGTTTGCCCGATTATGAATGTTGGCTGCGGAGAAGCTATGCCGCTGTCCTGAGGCTGAGAGACATTCTCATCTTTCCCGCCCAACTGCGTGATGATCATATACATCGCAATGAGGATGAGAACAAAAGTCAGCAGCTTTGGTCTGCCACCGGAAGACCTGTACCGGTTGCCGCCGCCGGAAGCACTGTACCGGTTGCCGCCGCCGTTACCATAATAGCCGGAGCTTCTTCTTCCGGAAGAGTCGTTGGTTCTGTCTGAATATCCCCCTG
>JAEZBW010000512.1 GCA_023426765.1 Bacillota bacterium | reverse complement strand
GTACATATTTTATATACATGGGCTGGGGAGCATTTTTTGCAGGCCCGTGGATTACCTTCATTTGCATTGTACTCAGTGCATGGATGATGTATGTTTCCATCCCGGCGGATGGTAAAAAATATATTTTTACAGGGGGTCGCAATCATGAAAAAGAATCCGTTCAAAACAGCCTTTAGCCTGCTTTTTGGAGTAGCTGTGTTTCTATTAACCGGCCTAATCGCTTTTGCTGATGTTACATCTTCGAGCTTTGCTGCCGATGCGGTTCCCATCAGTCCTATTCGTGCAGGTGCCGGGTTGATCCTGATTTTAGGCCTGGTTGGCGTTGTGCTTGCCGGGGTTGCTGTGATCATCCTCCTCAGCATTCGTAAAAAAAATGCAAAATGAAGTGGTTGCGCTCATTACCAGACTGGCTTTTGCACTGCTGTTGACCATCCTGATTGAAGAAACCGTAGCGGTTTTCTTTTTCGGCTTAAAATGGCAGGGTTATCTGCTTGTTTTAATGGTAAATGTGGCAACAAACCCGATGATCAATGTGATTTATCAATGGCTGAATATCTATTTCCGTATTCCGCCGGATGGACTGATTGTCATTTTACTGGAACTGGTGGTTGTCTGGGTGGAGTACAGGTTGATTTCCTATGGGCTGAACAGCAAGTCGAAACGGTGGCTGTTACTGTCATTGGCGGCGAACTCTGTTTCTTATGCGGCCGGCCTTCTCATTTTTTGAACGTGGCGAAGATCATAAACTGAAGTACTTTTATGCTGTCAGCATCCGGATGAAAAAATTTTCATCCGGATGTCTCATAACGATAACCCTCGAATATCTTAAAAATGAAAAGATATAAACGGATGATAAGGGGAAGCTATTCTTTTGTGTTTCTCCCCGTGAGAATGGCACGAAAGATCCGTCCCCTTATGTTCTGAAGGGGGTTGTCATGGGACGAAGAATTGTGAAAGCCTGTAAGGACACTCAGCCCGAACTGCAGACACAGGCGATGTTCAATACGATATCGACGCCGCCGCCCGGTGAAGGATTAACTCAGACCGGAAGTACTCAAACCACAGAAGCTGAAGCAGGAGAAGGTATGACCGGCACCCGGATCGGTGCTGTTCAGGCCGGTGATGCTAAACTGGTGCCGGACGATTATAAAATGAAGGTCATCAAATATATTCCCACAGAGATCATTGCGGCTTATGTGACACTGCAGGGAATCATCGAAGCATCCGCCCAGGCACCTGCAGGGGCTTACTGGATGATCTTCATCATTTTACTGATTTTAACCCCGGTTTATGTGTGGCGCATTACCAATCAGACCGACCAGAAACCCGCATGGGATCAGATCATCGTGTCTTTTTTCTCTTTTATCATCTGGGTGATGGCCATAGGAGGCCCGTTTGCCACACTGCCATGGTACCAGCCCATCTATCCGGCGCTGCTGCTGCCCATTTTCACGCTGATTGTTCCCCTGATAAAAAAGTAATTGCGAATGCTTTATAACCTGGCGGCAGAGTGTTTCTGCCGCCAGATGTGTCCGACAAAGCCGGTATGGTTTCAACCAAATCTAGAATGGGCTTTTATCCATTCTTTTTTTCTGCTTGTTCCACATGGCAATATTCTTGCCAAATTTCTCTTTTTGGCGCAAATATCCCGCCTTGTCGTCTGAGAACTTTGTTTCGCGCTTCAGACCGATATAGCTGTTCCATCTGTCCAATGACAATTCGCCGCTATCAATCGCAGCCTTGACAGCGCAGCCGGGCTCGGTCCGGTGACTGCAATCGGCAAATCTGCAATGGCCAAGATACTGCTCCACATCGCTGAAGGCTTCGGTAATGCCGGTGTCGGCATCCCACATGCCAAGCTCCCGCATGCCGGGTGTATCGATTATCATGACGCCGCTTTTCAAAAGAATCAGCTGTCGGTGGGTGGTGGTATGACGGCCTCTGCTGTCATCCTCCCGGATATGGCTGACCGTCATCAGTTCTTCCCTGGCCAGCGCATTCACGAGGCTTGACTTGCCTACACCCGACGAACCAAGAAAGACGATGGTTTTTCCCGGCTTCAGGCAGGCCGAAAGTGAGTCCAGCCCAAAACCGTTTTTTGCGCTGACAGCAAATACGTCAACCCCGGCTGCAACTTTCTCCACTGCCTGTAACTGCTCTTGATAATCATCCACCAGGTCGGCTTTCGTCAGAATAACCACCGGTATGGCTCCGCTCTGCCATGCAAGTGTCAGGTAACGCTCTATACGCTTCAGATTAAAATCCTTGTTCAGGGATGCCATGACGAAGACGTAATCGAAATTTGCTGCGACGACCTGTTCCAGAACGGTTTTCACATATCCTGCCGCATGCCCTGAGAAATTATTTCGTGAAAATTTGGACTTCCGGGGCAGCGTTTTCAAAATCAGGCTGTCTCCGTCGGGATTGTATTGAATGCACACAAAATCACCCGTTGTGGGGAATTCCTCCAAACCACTGCCATAATAAATACCTGATTTCAACCGGCCAAAGCATTCGCCATGTTCACAGACAAGGCCATACCTTTCCTTGTGAACGGCAGTGATTCTTGCGATATTTCCATCTGTATTTTCCTGCAGGGTATCCGGGCTAAACCCGTAATTAAATAAATCCATTGATTGTTTTCCTCCCATAGGTTTGTTCAAATCAACATTGTGCAGATTGTCAGACATCAACTATAAACTCCTTCCGATTTCATTGAATGTTGTTTCAGTTCACCTTAGCGAATCTGTTCTTCGGGGACATAAAAATACCGCAGCTAGCAGCCTTTTCAGCTGCAAACTGCGGTTATTTTTCAGGGGATGCCAGTTTTAAAACAAAACGGGCACACCTGTCCGATGGCCCGTAAAAGTTTACAGTATTCACGAAAGGTTACCTTTTACGGCACAGTAAAACAACGTTATGAAGCGGAAGCCAATTCGGAAGACGAGTTCATAATGAAAATGCACATGAAAACTTGCGTAATAAAACGCAGCCATGCAAAATTCAGGCATGAAAGCCCTGTAATTTTAATGAATATGTGATTCCGAACAGCCCTCGAATGGTTTTACCATGCCCACTATTCTGTTTTAGACAAAAACCACCTTATTACCGAGGCTCATTAAACAGAACAACTCCTTTCGTCCTGCAAAAATGCAGGTAATGCAGAATGGGGAACAATTACCT
>JAEZBW010000479.1 GCA_023426765.1 Bacillota bacterium | reverse complement strand
CTTCAAACTCTATCTCTTTCCATCCGGAAATGCATTTTTCAATTAAAACCTGATGCACGCGGCTAAGCCACAGACCATTCGTCCCAATTTCATGAAGCTGCTCACTGTCGTAAGCGATGCCTCCGCCGGAACCGCCCAGGGTATAGGCCGGCCGGACAACAACGGGATAACCGATGGTCTCTGCAAAATCCATCGCATCCTGTAGCGTATTAACGACCTTGCTGGGGATGCAGGGTTCCCCGATTGCTTCCATCGTGTCCTTGAAGGATTGGCGATCTTCCGCCTTTTTAATGGCCTGGGTGTCGGTACCCAGCAGCCTGACGCCAACCGTTTCCAAAAAACCGCTTTCGGCCAGTTCCATCGCCAGGTTCAGACCGGTCTGTCCACCCAGCGTAGGAAGGATGCTGTCTGGTTTCTCCGCCAGGATGATTCTTTTCAGAACCTCGGGATTCAATGCTTCAATATACACCTGATCTGCGATATTGGTATCAGTCATGATGGTTGCCGGGTTACTGTTCACCAGCACAACCTGTATCCCTTCCTCTTTCAGCGCATGGCAGGCCTGGGTGCCCGCATAATCAAACTCAGCCGCCTGCCCGATGACGATAGGGCCGGACCCGATAACCAAAACCTTTTTAATTGCTTTATTCAGCGGCATACTGCGTCCTCCCTTTATGAAAGCTTTCCATCATATTGATGAAATCATCGTATAAATAACCGGTATCCTTTGAGGGCCCCCGGCCATCCGGATGGAACTGAACGGTCAGTGTCGGAAGGCTTTCATGTCGAAGTCCCTCTATCGTTCCATCGTTCATATTCATGAGGCTGATTAACAAACCGGTTTTATCAAGCCCTTCTTCTGTAACAATATAACCATGATTCTGACTGGTGATGTGGGTAACGCCAGTTTTTAGGTTCTTCACCGGCTGATTCCCTCCGCGATGACCATATTTCAGTTTCGCTGTCTGTGCACCGCAAGCCAGGGCAACAAGCTGGTGCCCCAGACCGATGCCCAGGAGAGGCTTTTTACCCAGCAGTTCCTTTACCATTGCGACCATTTCCGGTTCATCGATCGGATCTCCCGTTCCATTGGAGAATACAATGCCATCGGGTTCGATGCCGAGTATTTCTTCAACAGTGGAATGGTATGGCGTCACATATACCTCACAATCCCTTTTTTGAAGGGAATCAAGAATCTGTTGGGTATCGCCCAGATTAATCACGACAACCCGGTACCCATCTCCTTCATAGTGGATGGTTTTCTGATCTTTTGATTCCCTGACGGGATTGGTTACTTTGTAATCGTGCAGTGTTTCCAGCCACAAGCCGGGGTTGAAATCACTATCGGTGCTGATGACGCCGTTCATGGTTCCTTTGTCTCTTAGTAATTGGGTTAACGCACGGGTATCAATTCCTTCAATCCCCGTAACCCCGTTCTTTATGAGATAATCATTCAGCTTGCCGGCAGTTCTCCAGTTATTCGGAGAGTCGCAAAGCTCCCGGACAATAAATCCTTTCAACCTCGGTTTTTCAGAAACACCTTCTTCATCGATAAAACCGCAGTTACCGATCAGGGGATACGTCATGGCAACAATTTGCCCATAACAGGCGGGATCAGTCAGAATTTCCTGGTAGCCGGTCATGGCCGTATGAAAAACAACCTCTCCGACAACCGTGCCTTCGGCCCCAATGGATGTTCCCTCAAAGATGGCGCCATCTTCCAATACCAATACTGCCTTCATTGTTCTCTCCTTCTAACCGTTTTTCCTCGCTGCGCTGTGAATCTTCTCAGTTTGAGATCCTTCGCTGCGCTCTAGATGACATCGAATAGTAACGCCTCACTCCTGGACAGGCCAGGAAATGGGTTGCTCTTGTATGCTGAAGCCTTTACAGAACGCTCAAAAGCTCTTCCTTCATGCGAAGGGCTTCTTCACGGCAGGCCTGGTCAAATTCCTCAATCGTATAGGCTGCCTTCCATTTATCCAGCTTGTAAGCGCACATCAGGCTTCTCGACGCATTGATCACCGCACCAAGGCCGTTTTTATCGAAGGCCGGGGCAACATCCTTCGCTCCCCCGCCCTGTGCGCCGTAACCGGGAACCAGGAAACAGGTGTTTGGCATCCTGCGGCGCAGCGCAATCAACTGCTCGGGCCATGTTGCACCAACTACTGCTCCGATGGAAGAATACCCGCATTCGCCGGCGAGATCCTCCCCCCATTCGATGACAAGGTCGGCCATGACCTCGTAAATGGTTCTTCCGTCCTGTACCACCATGTCCTGCAGCTGTGCAGAGGATGGATTGGAGGTTTTTACAAGGATGAATGCACCTTTGCCGTATTTTTTGCAGTCTTCCAGCATCGGGCTGATCCCGTCAATCCCAAGATAAGCATTCAGAGTAACGGCATCGGCATTGAATACCGGTTCCGATTTTCCGGCTTCCAAAGCCGTTTCACCTAAAAATGCCGCAGAATAGGCCTGGGACGTGGAACCGATATCATTTCTTTTGGCATCCGCGACAATGATAAAGCCTTTTTCCCTGCCATACCGGACAGTTTCCAAAAATACTTTCAAGCCTTCTATTCCATACATTTCATAATAGGCCAGCTGCGGTTTAATCGCAGGCACAATGCCGGTAACTGCGTCGATGAGCCTTTTATTGAACTCCAGAATGCTGGCGGAGGCCGCCGCCAATGTGTTCCCATGGGTTTGCAGATTCTTCTCCCGAATGGACTTCGGGATGAATTCCAGCTTCGGATCCAACCCCATAATGGTTGGATTTTGCAGCCCCTTTACCTTGTTCATCAGCCTGTCAATAAACATGGTTCCTTCCTCCTTAATTAGTTACCGTCAACCTGTCATTGCTAAAAAGTGTTAATACCCTTTTATGAGTTAAGACTAGATTCTTCGTTACACTCAGAATGACAGCTTCGCTTTTATTTATCGTGGTGCACAGCGTGCGTGGAAATTCTGAACACAGTGAAGAATCTTGCCCGGAGAAGATCCTTCGCTTCGCTCAGGATGACATAAATGTCAGTTTTCAGTTGAATTGTTTTTTCGCAAGACGCTGGACAGCAATCTTACCTCAAGGGTTTTCCATCTTTCACAACAAATTTTCCGTTCACGATGGTCGTCGTCACTCTACCTGTAACCGGCCAGCCGTGATAAGGAGAGTTTTTGCTTTTTGACACCATTTTCCCCACATCAATTGCATAGCTTTCATTGGGCTGAAAGATGATGACATCGGCCATCTTACCGGGGAGTAGCTCGCCCTTATCCAGCTTCAGGATTTCAGCCGGTTTTTTGCTCATTTTATCAACAAGCTGCGGCATGGTGAGATGCCCGGCCTTTACCAGAGCTGTATAAGCCAGCGGCAGCGCTGTTTCAAAGCCGATGATACCGTTGGCGGCCTGGTCGAACTCCACATTTTTTTCATCAGCATGATGAGGAGCATGATCTGTGGCAATGATGTCGAGCGTTCCATCCACAAGGCCCTGAATGATGGCTTCCACATCTTCTTCATTCCTGAGGGGCGGATTCATTTTTGCCATCGTATTGTAACCTTCGCAGGCTTTTTCGGTCAGCGTGAAGTAGTGCGGGCAAGTTTCTGCAGTCACTGCAACTCCCCGTTGTTTAGCCTGGCGGACAAGCTCCACGCCCAATGCTGTGCTGACATGGCAAAGATGGATTGGAACACCGGTGCGTTCGGACAGGATGATATCCCGAGCAATCATGATTTCCTCACTTGCTTTTGATATCCCCCTAAGCCCCATCATCGTTGAAAGTGAACCTTCATTCATCACCCCGCCGTCCGAGAGGTTTGAATCCTCCGAATGGCAAATGACCGTCACCCCAAACATTTGGGCATAGACCATCACCCGCTGCATCACCTGAGAGTTTTCCACCGAACGTCCGTCGTCGGATACGCCGACGATGCCGGCCTGCTTCATCTCTCCGATATCGGCAAGCTCTTCACCGCGAAGCCCTTTTGTCATGGCTCCGATGGGGTAAACGTGCACAAAACCTTCTCTTTGTGCCTTATCCAGGATATACCGAACCACAGCCTTGTCGTCTGCAGCCGGGTTTGTATTGGCCATGCATGCGATGGAGGTAAAACCGCCCACAGCTGCGCTCCGCGTGCCCGTAACAATATCTTCCTTGTATTCGTAACCCGGATCTCTTAAGTGACAGTGTGCGTCCACAAGCCCGGGGAGTACGTAGCTGCCGTCGGCATCCAAAATTTCATCGGCTTCACAGGTTAAACCCTGGTCAAGCCTTGTGATGATGCCATCTTCAATCAGGATATTCTGCCGTATTTCCTGCCTGTCGGTTACGACGGTTCCATTCTTAATCAGTATCTTCACACTATTCCCTCCCTGTCAGCATATACAATAAAGCCATTCGTATGGCTACGCCGTTTGTCACCTGTTCGTTGATAACCGAATTGTCACCGTCAATGACGGTGGATGTCATTTCCACACCTCGGTTTACCGGCCCGGGGTGCATCCAGATTGCGCTGTTCTTTGCCAAAGCCATGACGGCAGGGTTCAATCCAAAAAAGGCTGCATATTCCGCCTGTGACGGATAGAATGCTTTTTTCTGCCTTTCCAGCTGCACCCGAAGACCCATCACCACATCGGCGTCCTTCACGGCATCCTGAAGCGAAGGTGCAACCACCGCTCCCATCTTCGCGATATCCGGAGGAATTAACGTGGAAGGCCCGAACACCACCGGTGTTGATCCCATTTTTGAAAGGCCCAGGATATTGCTGCGTGCCACACGACTGTGAAGGATGTCCCCGATGATAGCCACTTTCAGGCCTTCCAAAGTGCCAACTCGTTCGCGCATGGTGTACATATCCAGAAGCGCTTGTGTGGGATGCTCGTGCATGCCATCTCCGGCGTTGATCACTGATGCCCGGATGTGCTTCGCCAGCATATGCGGTGCGCCGGACATGCCATGCCGCATCACTACCACATCAACCCCCATGGCATCCAGTGTTTTACCTGTGTCGATCAGGGTCTCTCCCTTGGCCACACTGCTGCCCGATGAAGTAATGTTCACTGTGTCGGCGCTCATGTATTTTGCAGCAAGCTCAAAGGAAACCCTGGTTCTTGTGCTGTTTTCATAGAAAAGCGTTAAGACGGATTTTCCGCGCAGATAGTGCACCTTTTTGCTGTCGCTTAATACAATTTTCTTCATCTCCAATGCCGTATCCAGTATGGACGTTATTTCAGCCTGCGTCAGTTCTGCCATTCCCAGGATATCCTTGTTCTTCAGCTTCATTTTGTTCTCCGCCTCCTCCGTTTAGTCTGCCCTTTGTTTAGTATTTACTGCCCGGATTTACTCCACTTATCAAAGCGGTGGCCGGTATGTCCTGCTTTACCCCGACATAAAAAAATAGTAAGGCCAAAAGCCTTACTATCTATTGAAAGAATGAAATATTTGTTTGTCAGGAACCTGAAAAAAGGAAATACGATGTCTGAGGATATACACCCTGTTCTTTTTCAGTTTGCCCTCCCGGGTATCTGTAAAACCGTACAACGTAATTCCCTCCATTTCCACATCCTTGATATATTAACACAAAACTTTTTTGTTGTCTACAACTTTTTGAACAGAATTCGGGGTGCGGGGTGGGGTGGAGTTACACTCAGGATGACATCGCTTTGCTCATAGTTGTTCTTTTAAGATGCGCCGGCGTATGTGGCTGCTCGGCGAATGCAAACATGGAAACTATTGTTGGTTGAAAAGGAGGTTATATTATGTTAACCTAATACTGTTCTGAAAACCGATTGTTTAGAAAGGAGAAACCGATGCAGCAGCGTATGCAACTGATTCAAAAAAGCTTCAGCCGGATGAAGAAAACACCAAAAAACATTCTGAAAATTGGATTCTGGTGCCTGCTCGCGTTTACATCAGCTTCTGCCGTGATGGCTGTGGTGAATATGCTGGCACCGGCCCTGCATAGCGATATGCCTCTTTTAATTCAGTCGCTTTTCATTAATGGATTTTATTTATGGGCAGAGCTGACCGTAGGTGCGCTTGTATTGGATTATGTTTTCCAATAACACTGTCATCTCTCTTGAGTATCCCTGAAGCGGCAAATTGCCGGCGAATGGGACATGCAACAGCTTCATAGCGATGCATGCCTTCCTCCTATGCCATTATTATTCTCCAAAATGACTGTTTTGTTATGGTTCATAACAAACCTGTCCCTGATCTTCAGCCTGGCTTCTTCGCCAGGCTGTTTTTATGCTTTCGTTTAAAATAAAAATTCCCGGGAGGATTTCCGAACAGGAACCCTTCCGGGAATGTATTTCAGACTTTATCTTACCATGACCTATGCGCTTTTCACTTTCTTTAGCATGGTGGACTTTCTCCACATCAGCCACAGCGGGCTTGCAATAAATATTGTGGAGTAAACACCTGCAATGAAACCAACCATCAGCGGCATCGCGAATTCCATCAGCGACGTGATATTGTTGACCGACGCAAAGATGTACAATGTTGCAACCGTCATCAGGGTTGTCGCTGCTGTATTGATGGTACGGGTTAGCGATTGTGAAATACTGGTGTTGACAATCTCATCCAGTGTGGCCTTTTTCATCAGTCTGCTGTTTTCACGGATACGGTCGTAGATGATGATCGTATCGTTCAGTGAATACCCAATGATGGTCAGAATCGCAGAAATGAAAACCTCACCAAGGGGCATCCTGAAAACCGTATACATCGTGAAGACTATGAGTATGTCATGTGCCAGTGCTACCAGGGCTGTGATAGCCGCCGCGAAACCATGCATCGCGCTGAATCTCCAGGTTACATAAAGGATGATGAGCACAGATGCGATAAGGGTAGCCTTCACGCCATTCATCAGAGTTTCCCGCCCAATACTGGGCTTAACGCTGACCATTTCCTGATTGCCGCCTTCTTTAACATCAAAGTTCTCTGTAACGATATCGACGACCGCAGTTCTCTCCTCATCGGTCAGAGTTTCACTGCTGGCAATGTCCAGACGCAGCATGTAAATTGTTTTTTCTTCACTGGCAGGATTATTGGTTTTCTGAACCTGAGCTGTGACCGATTTTCCAATAGCCGCTTCCACAACTGCTTCAGCCTTGGGTACGTCAACTTCCCCGTTGGTTTCAATCAGGATGCGCGTGCCCCCGCTGAATTGAACATCCAGGTTAAGCCCGTTGATAAAGAAGAAGATAATCCCTATAATAATAATGACTGCCGATATGGTAAAAAACTTATTTTGATGCTTAATAAAATCAAAAACCTTCATCTGTTATCACCTCCGTTATTTCACGCCATAAAGCCATTTGTTCTTTGCGAACCCAACGCTGGTTATTGACTGCAGCATGATCCTGGATGCAGTTACAGCGGTGATAAAGCTTATCGCAACACCAATGCCCAGTGTCATTGCGAACCCCTTGATCGGACCTGAACCCATGGCATAGAGTACGACTGCCGTAATCAGGGTGGTTACGTTTGAGTCAACAACCGCAGCGAAGGCACGATGAAAGCCTTGATCCACAGAAGCACGAAGTGTTTTGCCATCTCTTAATTCTTCCTTGATTCTTTCAAAGATAACACAGTTGGCATCTACGCCCATACCGATAGCCAGAATAATACCGCCGATACCGGGAAGCGTGATGGAAATACCCGTCCAAGCAACAGACAGGATTGTCAGCGCAGCCAGCGCAAAAAGGCCGATATCAGCAATAAGACCGGGCAGCCGGTAATATATCAGCATGAACAGACAAACCAGAATAAACCCGACAACACCTGCCGTAACAGCTACACCCATTGCACCCTGCCCAAGCTGAGGGCTGATGGAGTCCACTTTCGTAGCGACAAGCCTGAAGGGCAGTGAACCCGAACGGATGGTGGAAGCAAGCTTCCCTGCCTCTACCGCATCAGCCTGACCTGTGATGACGGCGGAACCGCCATCAATACGCTGCTTCACACGGGCTACTGAAATAAATTCGTCGTCCATATAGATAGCAATATATTGATTTACCAGACGGCCGGTCGCCTCTGCAAAAGCTTCGGTTCCCGACGGATCCAGATCCAGAAGAACCACCCATTCATTGGATTGCGGGTCTCTTCCCGGGTTGGCATCCTTTACCTGTGTGCCCTGCAGCACAATTTTCCCGGATGGCGGAATATCGCCATTTGCATCGGCCGTGCTGACATCTGCCTCCTGGAAGGTCAACAGGGCTGTTTTCCCAAGTTCGTTGATGGTTTCCTGAGGGTTGAAGTTTGTTTCACCAGGTGCCCAGGGGATTTCAACGATAATTCGACCATTGATTTCGTCGATGGTGACGCTTTTATCATAAATTTGTCTGCTTTCAAGCCTTTTATCCAGAATGGTTTTTGCAGAAGCCAGTCCCTTTGAGAGCTCTTCCTTTGTAAGGGACCCTTCTGTAATACTGGGTTCAAGGATCGCACTGACACCCCCGCGAATATCGATTCCTGTACGCACATTATCTTTTTTCAGCTCATTCCCAGCCAGAAATGCAAATACAGCAATCACAAGAATAACCAGAAACAGCATGAATACACTGTTTTTTCTCATGAAGTATTCCTCCTTCTTTGTCGTACCGCTCATGTTATTATATAATCTATGTGTTTCCGGGTCAATAACGATTTACAGGCTATCTTCTACAGCAGCTGGGTCTTGTTAATGACCAGTTCAAACTTCATTCCTAAAAATTCCGCCGCTCTTCGGTTCATTTTCATCCTGTCCAAAAAAATCTCGAAATAATCCATTACCGGGCAGATCAACGTATCAATTTCCAGCTGCAAAATCGCTTTTTTGTTTTCCGCATCTACGACAATCTCGGATTTCACGACAGCATAATTTACCCGGTCGTGGATGTCGAAGGTGGCAATGTCCTGGTTTGTCACCCTGGAACGATGCACGTCGGATTTATCCGCCAGAATCAGGGCTGCGGAAATATTGCTGACAGCGGTTCCGGTGGATTCGTCATGATTTCCGATGGCCTGCATGATTTCACCGGCTTCTTCATAGTCCATCCCCATGCCCGTTAAAATACGGTATGCCATATAAGCACCATGATGCGCGTGATCTTCACGGTTGATGGCATTGCCGATATCATGCAGATATCCTGCAATTCTTGCCAGCTCCACTTCCCGCGGATCATGCCCGAGTTTTTTCAAAATGGAACCTGCCGTGTTGGAGGTTCTTCCCACATGCCGGAAGGAATGCTCTGTAAAACCCCGTATTTCCAGCTGTTTCTGCGCAAGCCTTAATAGCGTGTTTACTTCTTCGTTCTTTTTAATATCTTCCAGGGTCAGCAAAGAAATCACTCCTTCCGATTTCCGGAACTTAACGTCCACGATATGCCCCAAAACGATTCACCGGGAAGGAACAAGTACCATGAACAGCATGGGAAAATACCCATATGTACGCGTTCTTCTGCTATTCTTTAGCTTGTTCCATTGCTTTCAGCCAAAGCGCACATTCCACCCGTTTTTTCTGAAGTTCACAGCCGATTTCATACACTCCGGCCAAATCCTTCTGAAAATTCCAGGCATTCGCCGCGCAGCCGCCGCTGCAATAAAACCTGGCCCAGCACTCCCTGCAGGCTTTCTTTGTATACACATTGATCCCTTTAAAGCTGTCGGTGATGTCGGGGCGGTTGATGCCGGAGTAAATATCGCCCAATTTGAACTCACTGATACCGGCAAACTGATGGCAGGGGTACAATTCGCCCTGCGGAGTCACCGCAAGATATTCGGTGCCCGAACCGCAGCCACGCAGCCTCTTTGCCACGCATGGCCCACCTTCCAGGTCGATCATGAAATGAAAGAAGTTCACTTTTCGGCCTTCCCGTCGCAGCTTCAGCAATTCTTCGGCCAGCATTTCGTACTCCCGGAACAACTCTGGAAGATGCTCCCGGCGGATTTCAAAACCCGAGCCGTCTGGCAGGACAACGGGCTCTACGGAAAGCTGATCAAAGCCCAAATCGGCCATATGCAGCACATCCCTGGAGAAATCCAGATTGTTTGCGGTAAAAGTGCCCCTTACATAATAATTCCTGTCACCCCGTTTGGCGGCCATTTGCTGAAATTTCGGCGCAACGGCGTCATACGATCCGCCTCCGTTTTTCCTGACGCGCATGCGATCATGGACATCCTTCCGGCCATCCAGGCTTAGAACGATATTGTCCATGGTGCTGTTCAGGTATTCCATTTCTTCATCCTTTAACAGCATGCCATTGGTCGTGATGGTGAAACGGAAACGCTTGCCGCAGGTATTTCCCTTTTCCCGCGCATAATCCACAATACCCTTCACGGTATCCAGGTTTAACAGGGGCTCGCCGCCAAAAAAATCTATTTCAATGTTTTTCCGGCTTCCGGAGTTTTCAACGACAAAATCGATGGCCTTTTGTCCAACCTCCAGGCTCATCTGGGTTTTCTCCCCATGATAGTTCCCCTCGCCGGCAAAGCAATATTTGCACTTCAGGTTGCAGTCATGGGCGATATGAAGGCATAAAGCCTTTACGACGGTCGGGCTGTCCTGATGTGTAAAGAGCGCTTCATAAGGATCCTTTGAGAATAAAAGTCCTTCGGCAATCAGATCATCCAACTCAGAACAGGTTTCTTCAACGGCTTGTGTTCCGAGTTGCTGTTTTAAAATATCAAGCTTTTCCGCATCCGGCTGCCCGTCGGAATTGTAACAGGCCAGCACCTGGCTTGCCTTTTCATCCAGAACATGCACTGCTCCGCTGTTAACATCCAAAACCATATGCGTATCCCGCATGGTAAACTGATGAATCATAAAATCTCCTCTATATATTCATTGACGGTATACGCTCTGCACGTCCGTAAACAGGTGTTCCGCCCTGTGCCGGGCAAAAATCGGCAATAGAAACGAAAAGGGCCCTGCAGCCCTTTTGGTTTCTCTGTTACACCGTTGTGGAATTTTTCACGATAAAGATCACAGGGAATTTTCAGGTTACTTTCTTTCACATTTCTGGTTGGCAACAGTACAGGAAGTTTTGCAGGCAGACTGACAGGATGTCTGGCATTCGCCGCAGCCAACCTTTTTCAGGTCCTTGTTTAAAGAATTTCCGTTAATGGTCTTTATATGTTTCATTGTACAACCTCCTTGGAAAAATTGCATTTTATGTACCGAGTCATTATAACATAATGAACAATATCTGTGCAAGACACAGTGAAACCATTCATTTAACTGTTTCACGGACGGTTACTGTTCACGGGTAGTATCTGAAAACCATCCGCGGTACCCGCTTCGGGTGTTTTGTCTCCTCTGACAACAAAGCACTAACCTCTCTGCACGCATTTAACGATTTACTTGTTTAAGTTGAGGTCT
>JAEZBW010000393.1 GCA_023426765.1 Bacillota bacterium | reverse complement strand
GGCGATGGGTTTCCGCGTCTCGAATTCCGGCGATATCCAGATGAACTAGATGCACCGACAGATGAAAGAATAAGCGCCCGCCTTACCGGCGGGCGCTGTTGTTATGAAGAGACAGGCGGCCTTAAGTGTTCCAGGGATCAATCACCTGCGCCCCGCAGGGAAGGAAATCAGATACGTTTCGGGTGACGATGATGAGATTGTTTTGCATCGCTGTTGCGATAATCAACGAGTCCATCAGACTCATTGGCTTCCCTGCCTGCTCCATGCGCGCGGTCAGGCTACCCCATAGGAACATCGTGGCTGAGTCCAGCGAGAGAACGCGCTGATCGAAGCGGCGAACCAAACCATTATTCATCCAGGTGAGCAGGGCCGTTTTTCGGGGTGATTCGTTCATTCGCGCAATCCCCCGCTGGATTTCTCCGATGGTAATGGCGCTAATAAACAGTTTTTCTTCATCCATTTCGGTGAGCCAGTGCACAACGTTTTCATCTGGCTTGCGGCGGGTAAACTCAGAGAGCACGCAGGTATCGAGAAGATAGTTCATGGCTCAATGTCAAAATTGCGCGGAAGACTCTTATCACGCTCTACCACCAGCTCCGACCCTGCCAGCGGCGACTCTAACAGAAATTCTGCCAGGTTATTCTTTTTTCGGGTTAGGCGCTCGTATTCATCGTAGGCCATGATTACGACAGCCTTCTTTCCATTGCGCGTTACAATCTGCGTGCCATACGAGATGGCACGGGCGACCACTTCACTGAATTTGCTTTTGGCATCTTGCAGCTGCCAGATATTTTTCTTCATCTTGCTCCCTTCTGGCTAGTCTGACCAGCCATTTTTATCATACTGCTTTCTGTTGTGGAAAGCAAGTGCGTGAAAGCAAGGTGAGGTGCATTTCCATCAACAGGGAGGGCTTACTGCCCTGTTTATGTAAATGCACCTCACCTTGCTTTCACCAGACGAATCTGAGACTTAGAGATGCGGCGGCCCCTGGCTGATAACCTCGCGCAGTGCTTCTGCCTCAATGCCCCAGGCGCTTTCGATCCACCACGTCATGCCAGCCTCGGCCCACGGGCAGAGCTTGTCTACCGCTTCTTGCTTGCTCAACCCTGCAGTTTTGCCCTCAATCACATAGTCAAACGGGGTGGTGGGCGCGTGATCGCGCGGGACGCGGTTGGCGTCGATATAGGCTTTCATCTCGCGCAGGTCGGCGGGCTGCACATCTATAAACTTACCCTCGGCGTTTATCTTCATCGGCAGCAGGCCGTCGGCTTTGAGGATGCGCTGCATGGATTTCTTGCGCGGCCAGGCACCCACCACCCACAGCGGGATGCGCGGCTGCTGGACGGGCCGCGGGGGATAGTGCATGGTGTCGAGCTGGGTGAGCTTGAGGTGGTAGTGCTTGCCGTCGTAGTCGAACTGCTTGCGCTGGTACAGCTCCGTCAGGATGTCGATGGTTTCATCCAGCATTTCAGCGCGGGTGTAAATATCCGTCGGAACGTCGGGGAAGGCATGCCAGCCCATCCACGTCGCGCCGGTACCCAGGCCGAGGATCATGCGCCCGTCGGAGAGGTGATCGATCGCGTTGCTCTCGCTGGCCAGGTGCCAGGGGATGCGCAGAGGCACGGCCAGCACCATGGTGCCCAGCTTGATGGTTGTGGTGGTCATGGCAGCAGCGGCGAGCTGGATCATCGGATCGATACACCAGATGGCATCACCGACAAAAACACCGTCCCACCCGGCAGCTTCGGCTTCTTGCGCAAGATCCGCGACGACGCGCGCGTCGCCGTATGGCAGTGTAATTCCATATTTCATAGGGTTTTTCCCTCCGGTTATCCTGATTGTCAATTTGATTATAGAACATTGGTGTGAAAGTGTAGGGTTCCTATCCGCAGGGCAGACGTAGTATTGACAACGTTAATGGTATACTTTTTGTTCAGGGGGATATATTGGGCGATCGCCGGTTGGTTGTCGCCAATCTTCGTTCATTGGGGTCCCAGGCCTCTAACGGGATGCATTTTCGTTTTACTTAAGATGTACAATACTAATAGGTACCGTTCGATTAAGCGCTCGTTCATTATGATACCGGAGCATTTGACTATGAACAAACGACAAGCTTCGAACATCTCATCGAGCTCTCTACAATGACAGGCCCATTTCGGGTATTTGTGATTGGTGCATCGGCAGGCGGTGTTGAAACGCTGATCCGCTTGTGCAAGCTTCTGCCCGAAAAACTTCCGGCGGCTGTTTTGTGGTGCTGCATACACCCGCTACGGGTCCCGGGCTGCTGCCCGCCATCCTGAAACGGTATGGGAATTTATCCGCTGTCTTTCCGAAAGATGGCCAGAAGATTGAACCCGGGTACATATACGTAGCGCCGCCTGACCATCACATGCGGGTTCAGAAAGGCCACATCGATATTTGGCACGGGCCGCGCATTAACCTGCTGCGCCCGGCGGCAGATGTTACCTTTAGCACCGCTGCCAAGGCCTACGGGCCGCTGTGTACCGGCATTGTCCTTTCCGGCACGCGCAATGACGGTACGGCCGGTTTGATGAGCATCAAGGAACAAGGCGGCATTACCATCGTCCAGGACCCTGATGAGGCGACTTTTTCGGCAATGCCGCGTAG
>JAEZBW010000365.1 GCA_023426765.1 Bacillota bacterium | reverse complement strand
CATTAAAGCGGTGATCGCGTTGGAATCTCCCTATATGTGCGATATTACGGGAGTTGACGGAAATGAGTTTATCTGGAATACAAACCCCTACCGGTGTGCTGTTATGAACATCTACAGCGACAGCGGTTACCCCCTGATTGGTATTGACAACAAATACGTACAGAACAAAAATCATTTGCACAATAATGGAAATATCCGCTTTTACTATATAGAGGGCAGCAACCATTACACATTGACGGATTTAGTCAGAACATCGCCCATTTTATGTGCTCTTCTTGGCGGAGGGTATAAAAAATCCGGATACGATTCTCTTGAAATCATAAACCAAAAGTGCCTTGCCTTTTTAAATGAATATTTAAAATGAGCGATGTATTCGTAACCAGGGAGACAGTTCTTCCGGTTGAAGCGGAAATAAGCTATGAACAGGGTGGATTATGAAATATAAAGTTGCCATATTTGATATGGACGGAACAATATTAAACACACTTGAGGATTTGGCTGATGCAATGAATTATTGCCTGAAAGAGCATGGCATGCAGGAAAGGTCACTCAACGAGATAAAAAGCTTTGTTGGAAATGGTATCCGCAGACTTGTGGATCAAGCTGTTCCAAATGGCACAGATACCGGAAGTATAGATGAAATATATGCAAGCTTCCTTCAGTATTATAAAGACCATTGTGCGGTGAAAACACGCCCTTATGACGGCATTAAGGAAGTATTGAAAAAACTGAAGGATGAAGGACTTCTGACTGCGGTTGTTTCAAATAAAGCAGATTATGCCGTAAAAAAACTGTGCAACGAGTATTTCGATGGACTTTTCGATTGTTCAGCAGGTGACAGAGAGGGTATACGCAGAAAACCATATCCTGATAGTGTCTTGCTGGTAATGGAACATTTTAAGGCAAGTCCAAAAGAAGTGGTATACATCGGAGACTCGGAAGTAGATTATCAAACGGCACATAATGCAGGTATTGATGTGATTATGGTTGGTTGGGGGTTTCGGGAAGAAGATTATCTAAGATCAATTGGTGCCGAAAAGATTGTTCACAAACCTGATGAGATACTGAAGGAAATGGAGATAGAACATATCAACTCGAGTAAGCATGAGTAATGGAAAAGAGATTAGGGATGGTATAAGTCCCTAATCTCTATTATAATGGACCCACCTGGAAAAACGAGTTATCTCCCCTGTTGACATGCGGCTTAGGGCATTTGATAAAATCTGTTTCCTTGGTTTACATTACTTGTCGCAACTATGTTTGCACCCGTACCCAATACATTTTCAATGACAACATCTCCGATTTTCACCGGTGTCTGCAGGGTGCACTTGTTGATTTCCCTGACACAATCGCGCATCAGCTTTTTGGGAATTGGTCTGTCTGATTTGACTGGTGCAACATTTAATCTTCCGTTTATGATCCTTACTGTTGTTGTTATGGTTCTGACAGGATTGATACATTCCTGCCGGGCATATTCCTGACCTCTCCTGCACTTGTTTCCTGTAATGCTTTCAATGCCCATACCACCCATTTCTATCTCAATGTTACACCCTTGAGGGCAGACAATACACACGAGGTTCTTTTTCTCTGACATTTTAAATTCCCCCTTTCTCCAGTTCAACAATCAGCTCACAACATGGAGGCATTTGGCTGAACACCTCTCCCGGTAATTCGATGCTTTCCATTTCACCAGGAGCAGCCTTGACTTTCTTACGATGATAGACCAGATTGCTGCCGTATTTAACAGATATTGTGATATCACGAAACACATCGGTCACTCTGAAAAATAGCTGGATTTTCTCTTTATCAGATCCTTTCCGGATAAATTGAGGTACCGTATAGCGAACACCATTCCCGGCGACAACCTTTATGAGCTCCTCATTATGGTCACCTTCGTTATGATGTAGATATTCCGCAGCGCATCTGCCGGCGTTTTCGCCTTCTTTAGATACATAATCAACCAAATCGTGAACTTGAACTACATTGCCGCATGCAAATATGCCTTTAACGGAGGTTTCCATGCTGTCGCAGACAACAGGCCCTGAAGTAACTGAATCAATTTTAACCCCCGCCTCTTGTGACAGTTCGTTCTCGGGAATCAAGCCCACAGATAAGAGTAAGGTATCACATTCAACATACTCTGCCATTTCCAGAATAGGTTTTCTGTTTTCATCCACTTGTGCTACAGTAACACCCGTCAGACGCTCCTTACCATGGATTCCAACCACAGTATGACTTAGCTTGAGCGGTATATTGAAATCTTCCAGGCACTGAACAATATTTCTGGTCAATCCACCGGAGTAGGGCATAAGCTCACAGACCATTTTCACCTCAGCGCCTTCCAATGTCATTCTTCTGGCCATAATAAGGCCGATATCTCCCGATCCCAGGATGACAACCTTTTTACCGGGCAGATACCCTTGAATATTCACATATTTCTGGGCGGTTCCTGCTGAAAAAATTCCTGCAGGTCTTGCGCCAGGAATATTCAATGCGCCACGAGTCCTTTCCCGGCAGCCCATTGCAAGAATGATTGCCTTCGCTTTCAAAGTGAACAAGCCATCAATACTGTTAAGCGCTGTAATTGTTTTGTCTTCATCGATATGTAAAACCATGGTATCAAGACAATACTCAATATCAAGTGCATTCACCTGATCAATGAACCGCCAGGCATATTCGGGGCCCGTCAGCTCCTCACCGAAATAATGAAGGCCGAACCCGTTATGGATGCACTGCTGAAGAATCCCCCCGAGGCTCGCCTCCCTTTCCAATATAACGATATTATTTACACCATTTTTTCTCGCCTCTATGGCAGCAGCCATTCCCGCCGGTCCTCCGCCGATGACAACCAGATCAGTTTCCTTCATAGAAAATCACACCTTTGCTGATTTATTATGTCATTTATCGTATTTATAAGACCCCACTTCTATAAGTGGGGGTTCCTTATTAATGGGTCGAGGCTTGTGGTGCGTTCCGGTAGGTACGCACCTTTATTCTTTCTTCGGTGGGAGTGGCGTCCCCCACCGAAGCCCATTGCGTATTTTACTTCGTAAAAACGCCATTGCGTATTTTACTTCGTAAAAACGCTGGATGTTCAGCTTTAGCTGAACGAGTTCACTTGGTTCTACCCTCTAAAATCCCGGATCTGCCGCCTGATTTGGTGACATCCTCCATGGGAATATCCAATTCTCTGGATAGAATCTCAACGATCCTGCCAGAGCAGAATCCACCCTGGCATCTGCCCATTCCCGCTCTGGTCCTGCGTTTAACGCCATCCAGGTCTCTGGCACCTATGGTACTATGGATACTGTTGATGACTTCTGCTTCGGTAACACTTTCACAGCGGCATACAATCCTGCCGTAAGACGGATTGTCTTTAACCATTGCATTCAGGGTATTCGGATCCATTTCCCGGAACTTTTTGACACTTTTCCTGATAGGATTGAAATTGCTTTTTAATTTCAAATCAAGACCATTTTTTGCAAGAATCTGCGCTGTCAGCACACCGATGGCAGGAGCAGCCGTAAGCCCCGGAGATTCTATGCCTGCCGTATGGATCAGCTTTGAATTCACAGTGGATTCTCTTACGATAAAATCGCCTTCCGTTGTTCCGGCTCTTAAGCCTGCAAAGGAAGTGATGATATCCTTCTTACTCAAGGAAGGTACAGATTTTCTCGCGTTTTCCAGTACCTCATTTAATCCGCTTTCTGTGGTGTCTATGTCCTGCTTGTCGTTTATTTCTTCCGCATTGGGACCAATCAGCAGGTTTCCGTCCACAGTTGGCGTTACCAGGATGCCCTTTCCCTTGTTGGATGGCAATTGAAAGATAACCTTTCCTACCGTTTCACCCATTTTTCTGTCATAAAGCATATATTCGCCTCTGCGGGGATTGATGCTGAAGCTATGATCCCCGGCCATACGTGCAATGACATCGGAGTAAAGGCCTGCAGCGTTAACCAGATATCTGCATTTTAGTTCTTCCGTGTTCGTTGTTACGATAAAGGTGTTATCTGAAAAGACAATGCTTTGGACTTCGCAGCCCAATCTCAGCTCAACGCCATTGTCTGCCGCATTCTCTGCGGCATGAAGCGTCAATTCATATGGACAGACAATACCTGCCGAAGGAGCATGCAAGGCGGATGTGACATCAGGAGATAAAGAAGGCTCCATTTTATCAAGCTGCTCTTTTGTTAATATTTCCAGCCCTTTTACGCCATTTTTCTGACCCTGGTCTTTTAAAGCATGGAGTTTCAGTACTTCATTTTCATTAAAAGCCAGAACAAGCGAGCCAATTCTTTTAAAGGGCACACCCAGGTCGCTGCAGGTCTGCTCCATCAACTCGTTTCCAAGTACATTCAGTTTTGCTTTCAGAGTACCTGGTTTTGCATCAAATCCGGCATGGACGATGGCGCTGTTTGCTTTACTGGTTCCCATTGCAACATCAGTTTCCTTTTCAACCAGGCAAACACTTAACTGATATTTGGATAGCTCTCTGGCAGTAAAAGCTCCTGTAACACCTGCCCCGATCACGATACAATCATAAACCATTTCATATCCCCCTTTATGTAAATAAAAAAGCCACACGAAACAGAAGCTGTTAACTTCCATTCTCATGTGACTCCAAATCTCCGCACATTTAAATGTTTAACGATGACTAAATAAATAAAATATTTATTTCCAAGTTCATTGTACTACAAATTCAACCAGTTAACAATATTTTTAAAAGTGCTTTAAATGGGCGCTTGCGCGAGAGTTACTGTTCACGCTCCAGCAGAGTTAGCGGGTGGTTCGGGATATTTCGATGACGAAAGGCATCATACTTCGAAGCACTGCTACCTACACAAAGCTGATAGCGTGCAGCTGAGCGACCCGGGATATGGAGACCACTACTGAATAACTCGTTAAGAGCTAAGTGCGGGTAGAAAGGTTCGTGCTTTGTTGCCAGAGGAATGAAATACCCGAGACAGGTCCCGCGGATGGCTTTCAGGGGTTGCCTGTGAACAGTAACGCGCGAGATTTGATAAATCTTACTCATGTAATCCCTTCCCGCGCAAGTAATCCATTACCCAGGCAGGGTCATTTGCTGTAATTAGCATTGCACCATTTTCAAGCGCTTCATCATATATTTTTGCATCTTCCTTTTTGTAATACACCCAGGGCTCAACGCCATATGCTTTTGCGAAATCAAAATATTTCTTTTCCACTACAGGCTTTTCGGCAACACCGAATAAACAAACACAATAGGCATACTGATATACAAATCTCTTTTGGTTTATCCCCATTCGTTCCTGTGGCGAATAGGCATGTATTCGGATTTTGTCGCCGTATGTGTCAGCCAACCACTCGTTGAGTTCTCCACTCCAGGTATTCATCACACTTCGGTTGGTGATATTATGTTTGTCCATCATTTCTATTGCTTTTTTAGCGGCTTCATACGCAAATGCACCGGAGTCTGCCGGGTAATCTTTGAGCTCAATGTTAAACAGCATTTCCTCATTGTCTTTAAAAAGATTTAAAAACTCAGTAAAGGTCGGAACTAATTCGCCCTTGAATTCTGCACTTTTCCAGCTTCCTGCATCTAAGTTCCTTATTTGCTCCAGTGTTTTTTCACGAATCAATCCGGTTCCGTCCGTGGTTCTGTCTACCGTGTGATCGTGCATGATGATCAACTCACCGTCTGATGTCATGTGCAAATCCGTCTCGACCATATCTGCTTTTTTTCTCAGTGCCGACTTAAAAGCCGGTATCGTATTTTCAGGATAATATTTTGAATCTCCACGGTGGGCAGCAACCGGTATTCTGTTCTTATATTTCATTCTTTCACCTTCTGTTCCTATAGACCTTTCATGAATGAGATCAATCTTTCTGCAATCATTCCATGCCCCAAATCGCTTGGGTGGATTCCGTCCGGCATATAAAGCTCTCTGTTTACCTGAATCGCAGGCTGTATTCCGCTAATCGCATATAAGTCCAATACCGGCAGCGAATAATATCCCGCTACCTCCTTCATTGCACTGACATACTGCTTCAAGGTTCCGGTTACTACTGTTTTCCTGGTTCCACCTTCTCCGAGCGGGTTATTCTCATTCGTTCGATGTAATGGGGTGATGATAATCAACTGGGCTCTCGGAAAATGTTCCATCAAATAACTGTAGAGACAATGAAGAGCACCATAAAACGTATCCTGTGTTCTATCTTCCATTGTGCCCAGGGGGGCATTCCCATGTCCGAAATCATTCGTCCCGCCAAAAACAATGATCACATCTGCTTCTATCATTGTCTTTGCTCTTGACAAAAAATCATAATCCCATTTCGGTTTTTCAGACTGAAACCCTTCCGGCTGTAGTGCAACTCTGGTTCCGCCCACTCCGTAGTTTCTGCAAATTGCACCTGTTTCAGCTTCTACCCGATTCACATATTGATATTGTTCTTCACTTGCTCCAGTTCCTTGAGTTATACTGTCACCCAGGAAATTAATCGCTTTACCTATTAGCTCCAACTCATTTTCTCCTTAGAAAGCATTTACTATGTCTGCAAAAAGGTACAGGAACTTCCCATACCTTTTTATCCAACTTCCAAACAGTAAAAATTAACCCAGGAAGCTTCCGCCTTGAATCATTTTCTTTTGAATGACTTTCGTATCAACATCACGAACCAGGCAATTTTCTTTTATTGCTATTGCTGCTGCGACGCCTGCTGCATGACCCATTTCCATGCACGGAGGCATTACCCGAACAGCTCCTGCACCCTCAGAGGTTGCAGAGATGCTGCGCCCTGCTACCAACAATTGATCAATCATGATGGGAACAAGGCAGCGATAGGATACGCCATACCATTCACCATCTTCAATGGTTACATACTTGGTTCCTGCTACTCCTGCTGCCCCGTGGACATCAATAGCATTCGATGCTAAAAGGATGCTATCTCCCGGAACCTCTCCGTTCAGGATGTCCTCTGCAGTTAAAGTTGCTTCCCCTTTTATATGGCGGGTCTCACGAATACCAACTGTAGAACCGCTTGCAATCAAAGTTGCATTTTCACACCCCGGAATATACTTCTTAAGGAATTTGAAAATCTCATTTACCTGACGACGGCCAATAATCTCTGCCCTGGAGAGATCCTCGGTTTTTGTTCCGTCAATTCCGGAAATACGCGATATATTTACACTCCACTCATCTTTTTTTACGCCACGATACAAGCCTACCACTTTACGATCGATGTTAAAATCACCGTTTTTTCTGGCTTCTTCTATCTTGGAGGCAAACAGGCCTCTTCTTGTTCCATCCGGCCTTAAAGCTTTTTCGTCCGGTGTTGCATAATATGCTTTATCCAAGGTCTCCCAGTCAACATTGCCGATTCGGAAAAACATCGTTCCCGGTTGCATTTCCCCACGATTTACATCCCCAAGTTCGCAAGGAACACCTGCACGAAATGCTACATCTGCGTCTCCGCTGCAATCGATGACAATTTTAGCTTTAATTGCTTCCATTCCATTTTTGGAAAAGACAATCGCGCCTTTCATGCAATTATCTTCAACTAACGGTTCAACAAAACTGGTGTGATACAAAACATCCACATTCGCTTCGGTCAGCATATCATCTGCAACACGTTTTAATACTTCCGGCTCGAATGCCGCACAATGATCATGTCCTTTGAAATGGTATCCGGTGGTCTGATCTCCGGAACGACAATCTTTGGGATGAACGGCTCCATTCTGAGCAATCAGCCGGTTAATCACTTCCTCGTACATGCCGCGGATAATCATTTTATTTCCAGACTTATTGTATGATGTCATAAACGGACCGACCAAAGCATTCGTCGCCGTACCGCCACAGCATCCGCTTTGTTCAACCAAAATTGTTTCAGCGCCATGACGCGCAGCTGCTGTAGCAGCACAAAATCCCGCCGGGCCGCCTCCTACAACCAACACTTCGCAATTGAATTTTACTGGAATCGTCATTTCTTTCGTAATATTTTCCATTATAAACCCTTTCTCCGCTATCAACCCTTTACGCCGGTTGTTGCAATACTTTCTATAAAATACTTCTGTGTAAACAGGAAGAGGATGATAATGGGAATAATAGCACTGGATGCAGCCGCCATCATGTAATTATAATCATCCGTCAAATGTAAAAAGAACTGAACCCCCTGAGAAACCGTATACAAATTATAGGTAGGTAAGAAAATCAAAGCATTTAAGTATTCATTCCAGGAATTAATAAATCCTAAAACAATTACGGTGACCATCGGCGTTTTTGTTAACGGTAACATGACCTTCAACCAAATATCCAAATGGCTTGCTCCGTCCAGTCTGGCCGCCTCCATTAAGTCAGTGGGCAATGTCGAATAGAACTGACGTAACAGGAAAATAGACGTAACAGAAAACCATACCTGTGTAATCAAAGCCCAATGCGTACCGTACAGACCGATAGCATCAAACAAAATATATCTTGGTATAATCAATGCCTGCGCCGGAATCATCATCGTCACCAGGAAAAGAATAAACACCAGGTTCTTCCCCTTAAACGCTATTTTTGCCAGCGCATATCCGGCTGCAGAGGATACCAGAAGCTGCCCTGCCGTACCTAGTACAGAAATTTTGAATGAGTTAAAATAAAGTTTCCAAAACGGAACCTCGTTATGGAACCATACGGTTGTAAAGTTCTCCCAACGAATCACATCGGGTATCCATTTAAAGTTCAGTGCAAATACTTCATGTCCTGCCTTTATCGAGGAAGAAAGCATCCATACCAACGGAATTAAAAACAATATTGCCAGGGCGCCGACCCATATCGTATTGATTATTTTTACAATGATTCTTTTTTTCTTCATATCAGCACCTCCTGCTTAGTAATGAACCCATTTTTTCTGGCCCCATATCTGAATCAAAGTAATTGCCAGAATAATAGCAACCAATACCCAACTGGCTGCACTGGCATAGCCAAAGTTATAGGATCCGAATGCTGTATCATATACTATTTTAACAAGGCTGACGGAATTTCCGCCAAAGCCCATAATGTTCACTGCTGTAAAAATCTTAAAGGCACCAATCAATCGAACGATCAGTAAATAAAATGTGGTCGGAGATATAATGGGTAATGTAACTTTAAAGAACGTCGTGACAGGTCCGGCACCATCGATTGCCGCTGCATTATATAGTTCCTTCGGCACGTTTTGCAGCGCAGCCATGTATACAATCAGGCAAAATCCAAGCCCTGCATAAACCATAACCGAGATAACCGGAACGCGGCACAAACTGGAATCTGTAATCCATTGCGGAAGAGTTTCCGCTCCGAAAGCTCTTAAAACTGCATTGATAGGGCCATGCTCGCTGAATAAAAACTTAAATACGGCAGACAAGGCTACCATACTGGAGATGTATGGAATGAAAAAGCACATTCTGAAAAATTTTTTCAAATACACTTTTGAATTTAACATGTATGCCGTCAACAATGACAAGCTAACGGTGATCGGCACAGTTGTAAAGGCATATATAAAAGTATTGATGAGTGCTTTATTAAATTTTCTATCTCTGGTAAATAACCTTGTAAAATTATCGATTCCTTTAAACTTGATTCCAGCGAAGCCCGAAAGAAAATTCCATTCGGTGAAAGAAAGCAGAAAAGATGCAATGGTCGGTATAATCACCAACACAATGAAAATAATCAATGCCGGGCTCATAAACAGCCAGCCTGCCCATGCCTCTTTCTTTTTATTCATTTGAATCCCCCCTGTTAAACCGTACTTGCAGAAACAATTCAGAGGACTGCTGCCAAATCACAGCAGTCCTCCGAACAGTATTTACATTACCATTCAACTATTTTTTATCTTCGATTGCTTCATCGCCGAATTTCTTGATTTCTTCCATCATTTTTTCGACTGACATTTCACCGACTAAAGCGTAATCCGTATACTCAAGGATCATATCGTATAATTCATTATACGCTACAATATAGTCTTCGGAATAGGATGCCTTTCCTGCAGAAACAACATGTTCATTGAACCCAACAGGGTCAACCCACTTTTCAGCTTCCTCCACAGTTCCGAATACCACTTCAAGGATTTCATCTGCATCATTTCCCGTCCATGATCCTGCATGTCCGGATGCATACATGTACTTATTTCCGTAAGTCGCCGCAAATTTTGCAAATGCATAAGCCGCTTCAACATCCTGGCTCTTTGTGGAAATTCCGATATGGGAGTTTGGCTTAGGACCTTCCATATAGTTTTTCTGTCCCTTTTCCATAACCGGATAAGGAGCATAACCAATCTTGAAAGTATGTTCAATCGAAGTGATATATCTTGTTAAGATACAATCAACAGAAGTAGCTGCGGTACCGCCTAAGAATAACTGTCTGTTTCTTAAGTTGTTTGCACTCATATTCGGCTTGGTATACCAGATACCTTCTTTTTCTGCGTCAACTTCAATCTGTAACGCTTTTGCAAAAAGAGCACTATCAAAATCTGTTAAGCCATCTTTATTATAATACGTATTGAAACCCTTCACCTGCGATACCCTGAGTGTCCAGGAATCCTTATCGGAATAGTCTACACCGCCAAACACACCATCCTTTGTCATCTTACGGCAGGCTTCAAGATATTCATCCCATGTCCATTCTGTGGGAATATCACCAAGACCTGCTTCGTTCCACATATCCATGTTAATTGCAACATAATAGGACATTGCGCCGGATGGGAAACTGTAAACTTTATTGTTCAATTTATAAGTATCGGTTCCCCACTCTTTGATTAAATCCAAATTATCCGCTTTCAAACGATCTGTGATATCAACAAACAGGTTGTTTTCCCAACGTTCCATCGTGTTCGCCACGCCAAAGCTGAGAAGAACGTCTACTTGTCCGCCAACCATCGCTGTATCAACAGCTACGTTACCATCGTTGTTGTTCTTGTATGTTGTTAAGATAACTTCAATATTCGGATAGTGCTTATTGAATTCGGCTATTAAAGCACCCGATCCCACGTCCTCTGCAAAAGCAGAATAGAAACGTACTTTACCCGTCATTTCAGCAGCATTTTTGTTAATATGAACCGGATCACCCTTAGGTTCTTCCTTTACAGGTTCAGGAGTTATACTTTCTGCCTGATTCGTAACTTCCGGCTGCTTTGTTTCATTTGTTCCAGGGGTTCCCGTACTACACGCAACAAGAGACAGTGTGAGAATCATTGTCATTACCAGCACCATTACACGTTTCATTTTCATTTTGGTTACCTCCTCGTTGATATTGTTTTGCAGTTTCCCTATACCCTTTAAGCCGTAATCGGCATTAAATTTGAATTCAGAATGAACTTACAAACTCAGTCCTGAATGCTTTCCAGGGAATGTTCAGTTTTTTTCCCTGATTAATTAATTCATCCACATGAAGCAGCAAAGGAAAATCCTTCTCTTCTGCTTTACCTTGTGCAATCAGTGCACGAACTGCCTGTGCTGTTCTTGTCGCAATGACAATTGACTCTAGTGTTACGCCTTCCAGCACCTGCATTGCTTCTTCAAAGCTCATTCCTGTACCGAGCAAGGTACCAA
>JAEZBW010000103.1 GCA_023426765.1 Bacillota bacterium | reverse complement strand
TGTAATTGGAGGCTATGTACTCGAACATCTCTCTTAACCTGTTTGAAAGTACATCATCTATTACCTTTTTTCGATATTTGGTAACAAGAATAAGATGATAAAACATAATGAACACTGAATGATTGTTGCTATCTAATTTCATTGTTTTATAACCTCTTCTAATGATTTATTACTGACTCAATTATATCATATTATGATTGTTTGTTCAATTCTATTTATGGATTTTTATAGAATTATTGTTAGTGTCTCTAGAGAGACTCTGAAGACAATTCATCCCCCACCTTCGCTCTCACTAAAGTGAGTAATGTAGCTTAGAGGTAGGGGACTTCTTGTTTGAAATGGTTAAAAGAAAGAAAGCACTCCATCATCTTTAGGACAGCAATGCGCGGTCATTGGCGAAATCTTCGCCGCTGATCCTTCCGAACCGCTTTAACAGATCTTCCACCGTAAGCTTCTGCTTTTCTTCATCGCAGATATCCAGAATAATACGTCCGTTATACATCACCACTAACCGGTTTCCATACTTGATGGCATCGCGCATGTTGTGCGTAACCATCATCGTGGTCAGTTTGTTTTCACGGATGATGTGGTCGCTCAGTTCCAATACCATCTGCGCTGTTTTGGGGTCTAACGCCGAAGTATGCTCATCCAGCAAAAGCAGCCTTGGTTTTTTCAGCGTGGCCATTAAAAGTGTCAGGGCCTGCCGCTGCCCTCCGGAAAGAAGGCCAACCTTCGACTGAAGACGGTTTTCCAGATCCAACTCCAGCTTTTTCAGCTGTTCCCTGTACGTTTCCCGTTCCTGATGGGTGATCCCCCAGGTTAAACCGCGGCGATTTCCTCTGCGCAAAGCCAGCGCAAGGTTTTCCTCAATGCCCATGTTGGACGCGGTGCCAATCATCGGATCCTGAAAAACACGGCCCAGCATGCCAGCGCGTTTATGCTCCGGAAGCTTTGTTACATCGGTGCTGTCAATGATAATTGAACCCTGATCGACGATGTAAACCCCGGCAATGCAATTCAGCAGCGTGGATTTTCCAGATCCGTTTCCGCCAATCAGTGTGATGAAATCACCTTCCTGAAGGGTGAAAGTCACATCCTTTAATGCAACCTTTTCATTGACTGTTCCGGCATTGAATGTTTTTGTAATTCCTTTAACTTCAAGCATGTTATTCAGCCCCCTTCACAGATTTCCTGACAGGCTGCAGATAGGTTTTGAACATCGGTAGAGCCAGCGCGACAGCTACGGTGATTGCGGTAAACAGCTTCAGGTCATTGGCGGCCATCCCCAATTTCAAAACGATTGCGATAATAAACCGGTAGGTAAATGCACCCAGTACCAGTGATATTAAACGGCTGTAGAAGTTCTTTTTTCCGAACAGCACTTCGCCGATGATCACCGATGCCAGCCCGATCACAATGGATCCAATGCCCATCTGAATATCGGCAAAGCTTTGGCTTTGCGCGATCAGCGCCCCACTGAAGGCAACAAGGCCATTGCTGATGACAAGGCCCAGAATGATCATATTCCTCGTGTTGATCCCCTGCGCGCGGGCCATCTGCGGGTTGTTGCCCGTTGCACGGATGGCGCAGCCCACTTCGGTACCGAAGAACCAGTATAAAATACCGATTAAAATGACTATGCAGATCAGCCCCAACACGATGATGGAGGAGGTTTTATCCATCCCCATATTCGTAAATGAAGTGTAAATGGTATCTACCCGCAGAAGGGAAATGTTTGCCCTGCCCATGATCCTGAGGTTAATGGAGTATAGCGCAATCATGGTTAATATACCCGACAGCAGAGCGGGAATTTTCAGTTTCGTATGCAATAGACCGGTGACAAGCCCGGCAGCCATTCCTCCGATGAGAGCCAGCAGGGTTGAAAGATAGGGGTTCATTCCGTTTGAAATGCAAAAAGCCGCTATCGCAGCCCCCATCGTAATACTGCCTTCGACGGTCAGATCCGCAATATCCAGAATTCGGTAGGTAATATAAACCCCTATCGTCATCACGGACCATAGTAAACCAAGCATTAACGCACCTTTAATGATCTCCCACATAAAAATCCCTTTCCGTTTTTCAGAAGTTGCAACATCATCAAAGCACAAAACCACGCGTTAAACCGCGTGGTACAGCGCTGAGATTGTTTCTGCATGCCCGTTGAAGCTTCAAGCGGGCAAATACCGGACACTTTTAAGGAATGATATCCGGGCTGAATTCAGCCCGGCCACCTTTTACTTTATAATATATTCCTGTAAATCTTCAGGAATGTTGATGCCGATTTCATCGGCTACGGTTCCGTTAATCACAAAATTAAAGCCGCTGGCCGATTCAATGGGCATTGTGGCGGGCTTTGCCTCGCCCTTCAGGATTTTAACGGCCATCAGGCCTGTCTGATATCCAAGATCATAATAGTTTATTCCCAGCGTTGCAAGGCCGCCACCTTCAACCATGCCGGACTCCCCGCAGATAACGGGTGTTTTCGACACAGATGTAACCCCATGCACCACCGGCATTGCGGAAGCAAAGGTGTTGTCGGTGGGAATATAAATAGCATCACACTTTCCGACAATGGACTGAGTGGCTTGTTGTACGTCGTTGGAGTTGGTGACGGTCACCTCGGTATAAGCAAGCCCCAGGGCTTCTATGGCTTCTTTTGCAAGCTTTGCCTGAAGAATGGAGTTGTCCTCGCTGGAGGTATATAAAACGCCCACCGTTTTCGCATCGGGAACCAGTTTTACCAGCAGATCAATCTGTTCCTTGATGGGGTTCATATCTGTTGTACCGCTGACATTCCCGCCAGGGGCTTCATTGGAATTAACAAGCCTGGCTGAAACATAATCGGTAACGGCTGTGCCAAGAATGGGGATTTGGGTGGTTTTTCCCGCTATGGACTGCACTGCGGGGGTTGCAATTCCCAGCACCAGATCCACCTTGTTGCTGATAAAGCGATCGCTGATGGTGGACAGGTTGCTTTGGTCGGCCTGAGCGTTCTGAACATCAATTGTAATGTTCTGGCCCTCTGCATATCCGTTGTCTTTCAGTGCGGCAACGAAGCCCTCCCGGGAAGAATCCAAAGCTACATGTTCTACATATTGAATAATACCGATGGAATTACCGGATTTTTGACTGCCGGCTGCACAACCGGTCAGCAGCAGGACGCCTGCCAAGAGAATGACGAGTACTGTTTTTTTCATGATATCCTACCTCCCATACTACATTAACCCATTGTTGTATCGAGGCCCGTAAAGCTACAGACATGCCGGCCTCAATTTAACTTTGATATTATTTTATAGTGGATCAGGCTGATTTGTCAATTCCAAATTAATCATATACAAATGATTCACTTTAATGACAATTTATGATGCCAATTCGAACCGAAATACATTTATTGACATGCTACAGAGATTATGTTAAGGTGTCATCAAATACATCTTCTAAATTATTACATTTTAAAGGAGATAACTCTCATGAAGAACAATCTATTCCGCAGAAGCCGTCATATACTGCGCACGGCACTCATTGTATCATTGTGTTTAATGTTGTTTACATGCCCTGTTTTTGCTGAGGGTAATTGTAGTTATGAGAGGAAAATATCCGCTACGATCAGTGATGAAATTACGATAGAAGCAGAATTAAGTATTCCTAACCTGATAGGCATTCTGGAATTGGAGTTGCCTGTAGAGGGTGAAACAGAAGAAGCCACTGTGTATGTAGTTAAAGATCCATCCAGTTCCGAAGTAAAGATCCCTACTGCTCGTGATGACGGCTATCCTTCAGATGGCAGTGGAAAGGTAAAGGTCAGTTTAAACAAATCAGATCGTCCAATTTACAACAATGAATTACATAGAGGATGGTTTGATTATGATTCTGAATCGGGTTTTTACCATTCATACGGCAGCGGGGAAGGATTCAGTACAGCAGAAGTCGGTGAAATAACCTTTTACTATAACGGGCTTGTCGATGGCAGAGTATATTTTACCTACTCTCTCGAGCCTCTTGGTTATAAAGAGGTTCCAGATATTATAGACGCCGGAAAAGAGGATAGTCTGCATTATTTTTGGGTGGGTGCGAAATATATTCTTATTTTATCCGATGAAGAGATTGAATATTTCCTGGCAAAAGGCGAACTTCCGGAATATCAGGGATTCAAATGGCCCGGGCTGCGTGACCTGCTTACAGCAAAAGACTCTTATAAAAATATCACCGCAAAAAACCAATATACTTCGGGGCAGTTTGCAGATGTAACGAACCAATGGTATTCGGATAGTGTTAAAAAGGTTTATGAACTCGGCTTAATGAAAGGAAATGACGGAAAGTTTAATCCCGAGGGGACCATCACTATAGCCGAAGCCATTGCAATGGCTGCACGCCTGCACAATATTTACAGCGGAGGAAACGGAGAGTTTACTCAAGGCACCCCCTGGTACAATGTTTATGTGGAATATGCAATTAAAAACGGGATTATTCAGCAAGACGATTTCAGTGATTACTCCTTAAAGGCAAAACGGGGAGAAATGGCTTACATATTTGCATCTGCAATACCCAAAACTGCCATTGTAAAGATTAACAACGTGGATGAGCTTCCCGACGTAAACGATAGCACAAAATATCAGGACAGCATTTTCCTTTTATACCGTGCCGGTGTTATTACAGGGAATGATGCCAAAGGTACCTTTGAACCGGAAACGAATATCACCCGCTCTCAGGCCGCCGCGATTATTACACGTATCGCAATGCCCGCTGAAAGAAAAACTTTAACTTACTAGAGTCACTGAAAAGGCTGGAAGCATTTTTGCTGTCCCAGCCTTTTTTACGTTCATTTTCTGAGACCCCATTTCCATGAGCAGGGGTTCCCTGTTTCTTCTTCAGTAGGGGTAGAGCGGAATTTAAGTGATGCTTCATAAAAATCTTGAAACACCTTCCATATAAATGTATAATTATACACAATAAATTATAATTGAGGAGGGGGACAAATGACAGGTGACAGATTACAAATGCTCATTGCCATGAGCGCATATATGATCCTGGTTATTTTGATCGGATTATATTATGCCAAACGAGCCAATGAAAGCAGCAGCAACTTTTTTCTGGGAGGAAGAACCATCGGGCCATGGTTTACAGCCTTAAGCGCAGAGGCCTCGGATATGAGCGGCTGGCTATTAATGGGGCTGCCGGGTGTTGCCTATTGGCTGGGTCTTAGCGATGCAATATGGACCGCAATCGGATTGGCCGTAGGTACATATATTAACTGGCTGCTGGTAGCTAAAAGACTTCGCAATTATTCCGCCATTTCAGGAGACTCCATCACCATTCCCGATTTTCTGAGCAATCGCTTTAAGGAAAAAAGTAAGGTGATCATGACCATCGCTGCTTTATTCATCCTGGTGTTCTTCACAGTGTATGCATCAAGCTGCTTCGTAACGGTGGGTAAGCTTTTCAGTACCATATTCGGCCTGAATTACCAGCTGATGATGGTTTTAGGTGCAGCATTCGTCATTTTTTATGTTATCATCGGCGGGTTTCTCGCAGAAAGTGCCTCCGACTTCATGCAGGCGCTGGTTATGATTTTTGCGCTGGTTACCATATTGCTGGTGGGAGTTTTTGCAGCCGGCGGCATCGGCAACATCGTGAACAATATCAAACAGATCCCCGGGTTTTTTGAATTCTTCGGAATTGCGTCTCCAAAGCTGGCAGAAGGCGTTCAGTTGTTAAACGCAGAAAATCAGCCCGTTTTCGGCGAAGCAGGAAAATACGGTTTTCTGACGGTTATTTCAACCCTTTCATGGGGCCTGGGTTATTTCGGAATGCCCCAGGTTTTACTTCGTTTTATGGCGATAAAGAACCCCTCCGAGCTTGGAAAGTCCAGAAGGATTGCAACAATCTGGTGTGTCATATCGCTTTTCGCGGCGGTTGCCATCGGATTGATCGGCAGAACCCTGTATCCTTCCACCCTGCTTACCGCCAGTGCGGCCGAGAGCGTTTTCATTGAAATGAGCAGGAACTTGCTCCCTCCATTAATTGCAGGAATCGTAATGGCCGGCATACTGGCTGCGACGATCAGTTCCTCCGATTCTTATTTGTTAATCGCTACATCGGCAGTTGCTAAAAACATTTTCCATGGTGTTGTGAAAAGGGATGCTACAGACAAGCAGGTTATGGTTATTTCTCGAATCGTACTGCTGTTGATCGCTGTTGTCGGTATCATCATCGGTCTTGATGAAAACAGCATCATCTTCCAGGTGGTTGCTTTTGCATGGGCAGGCTTTGGCGCTACCTTCGGGCCCATTATCATATTGTCGCTGTTATGGAAGAGGACTACAAGAAGCGGCGCGATTGCAGGCATGGTTGCCGGCGGATTGATGGTTTTCATCTGGAGATTGCTGATTAAACCCATTGGAGGTGTATTTGGCATTTATGAGCTGATGCCGGCGTTTATTATCTCCTGCATCGCGATTGTTGTTGTTTCCCTTCTCTCCAGCGAACCTTCGGCAGAAATTCAAAACGAATTTGAACAGGCAAAATTAGGTTAACTTTTGGAAAATAAAATTTATAGGGACGGTTTCTGAGTGATGATAATCTTCAGCACACAGGAACCGTCCCTTTCCATATCCATTTCTTTCGTCAGGATGATGGGGTCATAAAAGGAAAAATGAAACAAGAGAACCGTCCACATGTACCAAAATTGTACTGATATGAAATGTTTCCACAAATCATAAGTATATCCAATCGACGTCTGGAACTATACATTCCATTGACTGGGATATGCAAGAATTCCACCTCCCCGTCTATTGTAAGTACTGATGAAGTAACTCTATAAAATAGTTCAAAAAATATGTGGCCTGATGTTCTCTACATAATAATTGAACGAATATCAAAATCCATAATATGTATTATTCTAATTTTAGCACGTTGTTGAATGTATGTTAACTCTTCCCTCTTCGGACATTATTGTCCATGACTCGTTGATTTGCTAAATTTTTCTCAGCGGGATTGGCACCCGCTATATGATGCACCCTATGTCGCGTACGAACCACCCCCTTGCTTCGCCTCTTTAACTGATGTATATTAATGATTAAGATGACATCTAAATTATTCCATATGACTTATTTTCAGAAAATGTTAATGAAGCCAGTTAGCGATTTCGTACATCTACTGGACATCATCAAGCAACCAAACAGAAGCATCCGAGACTGCTGATAAAGCCGCCTGATCCCTGCGGTTTGCCTTGAAACCCACATAACTCCGTTATCATTTTTTGCATAAGGGTGCTTTAGCTGTGGTCTCGAAGCATCCCAACAACTCATAATCAGGAGGAAAAACGATGAAACGAAAACTATTCATGATCCTGTTAATCATGGCAGTCATTGTTTCAATGATCCCCCAAACGGCTGCTGCAAAAGCGACGCCCCCCACTGCCCTTGGCGCTCCGGTGCATCTTGGCGTTGGCCTTTACTTCAATGATTACTGCTTTTTCTCTTTCGGTGCTTCCGAAGAATTGCGTACATACATTGAAGCCTGGGCAAAAGAGGATCCGGAAAATAACCAGACCTTTCCTGCGCATTTCCAGGTTGACTACAGGCTGGATAACGGGAACTGGCATTATACAAGGGAATGGGATACTCCCGATTATATCGCTTCCACAGATAACATGAACTATCTCACCTTCATCAGTGGGAAAAAATACATGAGTGACGACAGCTGGAATTTGTCACAGCTTTTTCCTGAAAATAGCGACCTGTCGGAACTTCAGGAAAACGGGTGGGATTACTTAAAGGCTCATTCCATTACCTTCCGCGTGCGCTTTGTGGAAAGCTTTGATGATGACGAAACTTATATATTCTCCGACTGGTCAAAGGAATACACCCTTTCTTCCAAAATGACCGCTGACCCCGATAAATTGATCAACCACGCCCCGATTCTGAATTCTGCAGAGATGGAAACAGACAGTTATGGGTACCGCTATTTTGTGATCAAGACAGGCAGGGTGCCCGGTGAGATTCAGGACTTGCTTTCCATGACTGAAAACGCAGTCATGACCGAAGTCTGGATGAGAAGGAAAGGCGAAACCGAGTTTCAGCATATCCATTCGGACTGGGCATACTCAGAATATTATGAGGTATTGGCGAGCCTCCTGAATGATAATGAGGACAGCTATGAAATAAAACTCCGTTTTTCCCTGTCTTTGAACAATTATGAACAGTCCGGCCGTTCAGATACTATTTACAGCCCCTTTTCAAATGTGGTTTCACACAACATGTCCTCGTGGAGCAAGGCGAGCCAGTGGGCTGCATTAGAGCTTGAAAAGGCCGTTGGAAACAGCCTTTACCCGGATAAACTGAAGGGTGCTGACCTGACAAAGCCAATCACCCGTGCGGAGTTTGCCGCCGTAGCACTGAAGCTGTATGAAGCCTTATCCGGAAAAACCGCTGCCCCGGCTCCGGCGAGCACCTTTACCGACACCAGGGACACGGATGTATTGAAGGCATACGCGTTGGATATTGTTGCCGGTGTGGGCGGGAATAAATTCGCACCGGATGATTCTGTAAACCGTGAACAAGCGGCCACGATGCTGACCCGTGTTTACAAGAAGTTGAACTGGGAAGGCTGGACCCTGGCGAGTGACAGCGCTTATACAAAGCATTCGCTGGATAACAAAGGGGTGTCTCCCTTTACCGATGATGCACAAATTTCAAGCTGGGCGAAGCCATCTGTTTACTTCATGGCAAAATATGAAATTATAAAGGGCCTGGGTGGTAACAAGTTCGCTCCTAAAAACACCGCTGCCGCAGAAACTGCGGCAGGGTATGCCAACGCAACCCGTGAACAGGCTTTGGCCATCAGCAACCGTACCTTTGAAAAGGTGGATACAATTCAGGACGGAGGAGCGGTATCGGTAGCCCCGACACAGGCGGCACAGCCTACAAAAGCGCCGACACAAGCGCCGCAGCCTACAAAAGCACCAACGCCGACTGTTGATGAGAAGGATATGAACAAGTGGATCGTGGGCTTCTGGGGTTACAGTGATTCGGCTGGACCAGGCACCTTCGACAGCAGGGTTTATGTTGATAACATGATAGAATTCAAAAGTGACGGTACATTCTATAGAATCGTTTCATCGATGTGGAGAGGAGCCCGGACTGCAACAGCCTTCAAGGGAAAATACAGGATATCAGGCAACAAGCTGATTTTGTCCGAGCAATTAAAAAGCACGGGAGGTGCGGTCACTGCTTTCGACGGTATATGGTATCTGGCGATGGACAGTTACGAAACCCGTGATGTTCCGGTTGAAAACAACGAATATCCAATCAGCAGAACAGAAAAAGACACCGTGATGATAGATGGCAGCGAATATACCCGAGGTTTGTCAAATACCAATCCCGCCTCTGCAGGAAACAATACTGGCACCGGCACCACCCCTGCGTTAAAAAAGCCAATGCCTTCCAAAGACAGCATTGAAGGCACCTGGATTTACATTCAGACCAATGTCGTCGGGACGCTGGCCGGAACAATACAGCAGCATTATTACGTTTTTTATCCCGACGGCAGGTTTATCCGATGGGACATTTGAAGACAAAAAAGGGGTATTCCGCTGGCAGAGAAAAAACCACCCCAGCCTGAGTGAGGAATTCCCCACGGCTGCAGAGTATGAAACATTGATTAAACCGGGAAAGGGAACCTATGAGATCCGTGATTTTACGATCATCTTTCGCTATGAAGATGGCGTTACCACAAAGCACAGAATATTGCTGGATGTGATTGAGATGTCCGAAATCGACTATTCGACCGGCATCATCTCCCCAAGGCAAATATATCTGCGCCATGAAAAAGCCAGATACAATTACAATCTTTTTCAGTAATTCATAGGAGGCCGGTTCCTGTGTGCTTCACAGGGGGGCTATTCCTGTACGTCACAGGGGGATGGTTCCTGTGTGTTGAATTATCAATACACAGGAGCTGTCCCTAAAAATTTTTTCGGATGCATGCAATATTTCACAGGCCTCAGTTGTATACTCAGTGAATGGGGTGCCTTATGAGTAAACGAATACAAATGGACGATTCAATGATGCAAACTGTTGCCCGCTATGCCGACACGCTTGTGAGGGTATGCTTTTCATACCTGAAAAACCTTCATGAAGCCGAAGATATCGCTCAGGATACCTTCTTAAAGCTGATTGAAAAGCAACCGGCTTTCGAAACCGAACAGCATAAAAAGGCATGGCTTTTGCGGGTTGCCATAAACCTGAGCAAAAACCGCCTGAAGACATCATGGTTCAGAAAGACTGAAGCCCTGGATGAGAAGGATGTTCCCTTTACACCCGAAGAAAGCAGTGTTATGAACGCCGTACATCAGCTGCCGGCAAAATACCGCTGTGTGATACACCTGTATTATATTGAGGGGTATAATATCTCTGAAATCAGCTTGCTGTTAAGGCGGAATGAAGCAACAGTCGCCTCACAGCTGTATCGTGCACGCACCCTATTAAAACAAAAGCTGAAGGAGGATTTTGATGATGCTTAAACAGAACTATCAATCGGCCATGAGCAAGGTAAAAGCCGGTGATGATTTTTATGCAGCTCTGCAGAACCGATCAAATAAGCATGTAAGCAAAAACAGATTGATACGACTGGCCCCGGCATTTATCATTCTGGCGGTGGCTGCCGGGATTGGCATTTATGCCATCCGTAATAATTCCAGTATAAAAAATCAGACCGCAGACAATTCTGCAAAAAGCTCCAGTGAGGGATTCGAATATACAGAAAGCAGTAATAGGATTGAAGCCAGTTACATTGCCGTTGTATATCTGGATGGATATGCTTATGAGCCTTCCGAGTGGCTGAACAACTCTATCTTTCTTACGGAGGATAACGATTATGTTTCCGAAAAAGGTGATAAGCTTGGAGAAGTAACACTGGATTTGAAGGGCAAGGTATATACCGGCACACCACCTGATTTTTCAAGCACCTATAATGTCGGCACTGAGATATATGCCATGAAATCCGTTAAACCAGAAAGCGCTATATTGGTTCGCTGGGGTGACGTGTATTCACCCTTTTATCGCAGCCGCAGGCATGTAGCCACAATCGATGAGGAAATAGGACTGACCCTGAAGGAAATATTCAGTATGCTTTCCGATAATCCTGAAGTTGTGTCCGTTGAATTGCGGGATGAGGAGAATGGTGCATGGATGGACACCTTTAATGATTCGGGGTTACTGAATCGGATCAATAAGGAGCTTCCCGGCCTCTCCCTGTTAAACCATGGTCAGCTGGACAATGATCCGTATGCGTCAGGCTACAGGATTCCTGTAAACCTGTTTTTTGTAGACGGTAGTGCACTGCATATGCAGGTTTATCCTACAAGCGACATGGCGTATACTTTTGGAGGTTATATTCCCCTATCGAAGAAATTGACCGATGCGTTTCAGGATCTTGGCGAAAAAGGCAGCCCCTGGCCAAGGTTTACCGAGCTTTTGCCCTTTGCCGAAGAGGAAATCGAATACCTTTATTTAAAAAATCATACCAATGGGGATGAAATCACATGCGAAAACCCAGCCTGGTCAAGAAGCCCGCTGTTTCAAATCCTGAACTATTACCGGGCGGAGGAAACGAATGCCGGCGGCCGTTTGGTCATGACTGCTAAAATGGGTAAGTCCGAAGCAGAGAGCGCTGTCATCAATTTTTATGAAACGCAGGATCGGCAAATTCTCACTGAAATACAAGGGGTTTATTACAGGCCGGTTCACGGCAGGTTTATGTTCGAAAGCCTTGACCGTTACCTTTATAACTATACGGATTTGGCTCGGTGAAATGATGTGTGGTTACCGATTTCCTTACTTGTGTAAGAAAACTGGGACTGCTTCTTTCAAATCTTCCATCCAAAACGCTGACAGATCATGTTTTAAAAGCTTACTTCGTAAGTTATCCGGTGGATGAGGTCTTCACCTATTTGTGCAAATAAGAAGCTGCGCATATCCGCTTATTGTCGGTGCTTCACCGTATCCCATGATTTATAGGGGCAGTGAGAAAACATTATCAGAGTAAACATCTATTTAGAAAAATATTACAGGGGTTGGTACAGTAAATCATCGTTTCCATGGGGCTCTACTAAAAACCCAGGTTTTACCGCTTCATACCTTATTGGCTCCTGAAATTCATCACAGAATACCATAGAACACTTACCCTGTGTATCCTCGGAAATATTGTTGACAACCATTACCATTCCAATGTATACTTTCTCTATAGTGATTATATTCTTTATAGGGATTAAGGAGATCGTTATGAAAAAGTTTCTTGTAATTCTTTTAGTATTGTGCTTTCTCGCTGCAAGCCTGGCAGGCTGTACTCAGAAAACAAACAGTTCAGCACCGGTAATCATCAGAGTATCCGGTGCGTGGGCGCTATACCCGATGATGCTTGTATGGGCGGATGAATATATGAAGGTTGCTCCGGTGCAGATTGAGGTTTCGGGCGGAGGGGCCGGGAAAGGTATGACCGATGTGTTGAGCAACCAGGTGGACATCGGCATGGTATCACGCCCGATAAAGCAGGAAGAACTGGATCAGGGCGCTTTCTATATCGCTTCGACAAAAGACACGGTGTTGGGTGTTCTCCATGAAAATAACCCCGTTTATGCCGACATTCTTGAAAAGGGCCTTTCCCAGGAGGATCTGCGGAAGATATTCACGCGGGAAACCACACAGTGGGGTGACGTGTTCGGAAAAGACCTGGAGGATGACACCATCGTTGTTTATGGCCGCTCCGATTCCTCAGGTGCTGCCGCCGTATGGGCGGACTTTCTGGGTGGCTACACCGAGGCCGATCTGCAGAACTTTTCAGATTCCAATGTCAGCGGCGACCAGGCCATCGCTGCCGGTGTTCAAAGCGATAAAAATGCCGTCAGCTTTACAAACCTGAACTATATCTTTAATGCAGAAACGGGCGGGTATATTGAAACCCTCCGCCCCATTCCGATAGATTTGAATGACAATGACGTGCTGGAGGAATCGGAAAAGTTCTACACCAACAAAAGTGATTTTCTGAAGAATGTTGCTTCAGGTGTTTATCCTTCCCCGCCGACAAGGCAGGAATTTCTTGTTGGCAACGGAGTGTTTAAAGGGCCGGTTCTGGATTTTGTGAACTGGATACTGTCCGACGGGCAGAATATTACGGAGGAAAACGGATACATCCCCCTTACAGAGGGAGAACGGAATACTCAGTTTTTGATACTCTCCAAAGGAAGCAGAGACTAAAGCTTTCACAGCGCAACGGCCTTCTAACCCGTTGGGCAGGGGTATGTGCTTCTCTCAGGAAGCAGACAATTATTTTTTCAAGAGGTTAAAATGCGTTCTATAAACAGACAAAAGATAGATAAAATCAGCAAAGGGGCAATGCTGACCTTCGTAATTGCCCTTTCCGCCTTTCTGCTGGCCATGATCATCATGCTGGTACAGCGTTCGCAGCTGATATTGGACAAGTATTCACTGCAGGAGCTGATGTTCTCTTCAGTATGGGATCCCATGAAAGGCGCTTACGGTTTTTTCCCATCCATCGTCGGGACATTTCTGGTGACCTTTCTCGCCATGATAATCGCCATTCCCTTGTCCCTGCTGTGCTCCATTTATATCTCAGAGTACGCCGCGAGCTGGATGAAAACCACCTTTCAATCCTTCATTGATGTATTGGCAGGTATCCCTTCGGTGGTATACGGGCTTTGCGCCCTTATGGTGCTGGTGCCGTTTGTAAGGGACACCCTCGCACCATTGTTTCAGGTGAAAACAACAGGCATGTGTGTATTTACGGCGGCAGTGGTTCTGGCAATCATGGTCATCCCCGTGATGATCTCCATATCGGTGGAATCTCTGCGGGCGCTTCCGGTGGGGCTGCGCGAACAGTTTCTGTCTTTGGGGGCAACAAAGCTGCAATTAGTGGAAACGGTTCTGCTTCGGGCTGCCGGACCAGGGATTATTTCCGGGGTTATTCTGGGGTTTGGCCGGGCTTTTGGAGAAACCATGGCCGTAGCAATGGTGATTGGAAACAAAAACATATTGCCCACATCGCTGTTTTCTCCGGGCCAGACACTGCCAAGCCTTCTTGTTGGCAGTTTTGGTGAGATGATGTCGGTGCCCGAGCAGCAATCGGCATTAATCCTGATGGCACTTGTTCTGTTTGTCATTATCGTATTGTTCAACATTGTCACGAACTATATCCTGAACCGTCTGCGGAAGAGGTGGAGATATGAATAAATATCTCAAAGAAAAAATTTTCAAGGTACTGATGATACTTGCCGTGCTGATCGTCCTGGCCTCATTGGTTCTCATTGTCGGCATAAACCTTGTGAAGGGTGGGCTGGTATTACTGAAAAAACCAGGCTTGCTGGTTTCGACACCGGGGCCGAGATACCTGCTGGGCGGCGAAGGAGGTATTCTTCATGCGATTCTCGGCAGCATCTACATGGTCATCCCGTCAACCCTGATTGCCACTGTGCTTGGTTACCTCATCGCCCTTTTTCTGCAGATTGACTATATTAAGAAAAAGTACGCCGATAAAATCAGGGTGTTTTTTGACATCCTTTGGGGTGTTCCTTCCATCATCTATGGAATCTTCATGCTAAGCGTGCTGATTTTTGTCAACGCCCGCGGAAGCCTTCTTGCGGCAATTGTCACGCTGATGTTATTACAGCTGCCCATCATGACCAGGTATATGGATGAAGCCTTGCAAACAGTACCCCACGGTATTCGGGAATCGCTCTATTCACTGGGGGCCACAAGAATTGAAACATCCCTCGTTACCACCCGATACGCGCTTCCGGGAATTGTCGCGGGTATCCTGCTGGGAATGGGCAGGGCCATGGGTGACGCGGCATCTGTTGTGTTCACCGCAGGTGCCGGGAATGCGATGCCAAAGGGCCTGCTGCAGTCGGCAACGTCTCTGCCGATTTTAATTTTTCTGCAGTCCGGCTCCTATTATGAGAGCGTCCGGGAGGATGCCTATGCGGCGTCATTTATATTGATTTTGATCATCATCGTGTTGAATCTGGTTTCCCGCCTTAGCGCGGGGCACTTCACCAAATATACTGCAGGAGGCAGGCACTAATGTCAGGGATAAAAATTCGAGATTTGAATATTTCCTATGGGGATAAAAACCCGGTTCAAGTCATTAAAAACATCAGCCTGGATATTCCGGAAAACCAACTGACGACCATTATCGGTCCATCAGGTTGCGGAAAAACCACTCTGCTGAAGGCAATCAACCGGCTGCATGACATTCGCGAAAACATTAAGGTTGAAGGGCAAATATTCATCGGTGAAGAGGATATCTATCATCCTGTGCGGCCGGTGAACGAGCTGCGGAAGAAAATCGGGCTTATCGCGCAGCGGCCTTATGTCTTGCCATCAAACATTTATAACAATATTGCCTTCGGGCCCAAGCTGCACGAAAGAAAGAAAAAATCCGAGCTGGATGAGCTTGTGGAAAGCTGCCTGACCCGGACGCACCTGTGGGATGAGGTTAAAGACCGCCTGAAAGCACCCGCCGTCGACTTATCTATCGGCCAGCAGCAGCGGCTTTGCATTGCAAGGGCTCTGGCTGTAGAACCTGAAGTGATCCTGTGCGATGAAGTGACTTCAGCGCTCGATCCCATCTCC
>JAEZBW010000060.1 GCA_023426765.1 Bacillota bacterium | reverse complement strand
ATTCAAAGGCCATTGGTAACGGTGCGAAAAAATTCGGGTGAATTCATTCATCGCGGAATGTCCGTTTCACAGCTGGATACCGGCAAAAAATGGCCGGTGGAAATGCTTGTAAAGCCGGGAGAAACCGTCGGGCCCGGAACCAGGCTTGCAAAAGTAGCCGAAACCGATGCGGTTACCCATTTTGTCTTAGTACCTCCTGATGTTTCAGGCATCGTGGTTGATACGGTGAAGAATGGGGAGTACACTTTGCTGGATCCTATCGTAAAAATCAACACCGGCAAGGCTGAAAAAGAATTGATGATGCTTCAGGAATGGCCGGTTCGCAAGCCCAGACCCTATAAAAAAAGGCTGGAACTGACCGAACCGCTGGTCACAGGCCAGCGGGTGATAGACACCCTGTTTCCCATAGCAAAGGGAGGAACCGCTGCCATTCCAGGCGGGTTCGGCACCGGAAAGACCATGACACAGCACCAGCTGGCCAAATGGTCCAACGCCGATATCATCGTTTATGTGGGCTGCGGCGAAAGAGGCAATGAAATTACAGAAGTGCTGGAAGACTTCCCGAAGCTGATCGATCCGCGCACCGGGCAGCCGCTGATGAACCGGACAGTTTTAATTGCAAACACCTCCAATATGCCGGTTGCAGCCAGAGAAGCGTCCATTTATACCGGAATTACGCTTGCCGAATATTACAGGGACATGGGTTATGATGTAGCGCTGATGGCCGATTCGACATCCAGATGGGCCGAAGCGCTGAGAGAAATTTCAGGTCGGTTGGAGGAAATGCCGGCCGAAGAAGGATTCCCGGCGTATCTGCCTTCCCGCCTGTCAGAGTTTTACGAAAGGGCTGGCAGAATCGAAAACCTGAACGAAACAAAGGGTTCCATTACCATCATCGGAGCCGTTTCACCCCAGGGCGGCGATTTTTCAGAGCCGGTCACACAGAATACAAAACGGTTTATCCGGTGCTTCTGGGCATTGGACAAACAACTGGCTTATACGCGGCATTATCCCGCAATCAACTGGATTAACAGCTACAGTGAATATTTTGACGATTGTCAGGACTGGTACCGCAAAAATACAAATAACACCTTTATGCGCAAACGCGCCGAGCTTATTCAGCTTCTGCAGGAAGAGAGCAAGCTGCTGGAAATTGTCAAGCTGATCGGCAGCGATATCCTTCCGGACGAACAAAAGCTGGTGCTTGAAACTGCGAAGGTGATCCGGCAGGGCTTTCTGCAGCAAAACGCTTATCATGACAAAGATACCTCTGTGCCGGTTGCAAAGCAGCTTGGCATGATGGAGACCATCCTGGAGCTGCATGAAGGCTCCAAAAAGCTGATTGCACAGAACATCCCGGTTTCGGTGATCCGCAGTACCGGCATTTTTGATGATGTCATCCGGATGAAATATACCGTGGACAATGAGGGCACGGGTTTTGCTCCGCTGCGGGAGAAAATTCAAATGACGCTTGAGGATATAGACAGGGATTATCAGACGCGGGAAAGGAAGAGCCTGGAATGAGTGTGGAATACATTGGCCTGAAAGAGATTTCAGGGCCGCTGGTCGTTGTGGACGGCGTAAAAAATGCTTCGGCCGAGGAAATGGTTGAAATTAAGGCGGGGGCGGAAACAAGGCTTGGCCGGATTGTCGAAATTCGCGGAAACCTGTGCGTTGTTCAGGTTTTTGAAGGAACGAACGGTTTATCGCTGACCAATACCCGTACAAGACTGACGGGACACCCGCTGGAGATTCCCCTTTCAAAGGAGCTTCTGGGCAGGGTGCTGAATGGAATTGGCCAGCCCATCGATGGGTTTGGGGAGGTTTTCCCCGATCAGAAACGGGATGTGAACGGCAATGCGATCAATCCCGTCGCCCGAAAATATCCCAGAAACTATATCCAGACCGGAATTTCATCCATTGATGGGCTGACAACCCTGATCCGCGGCCAGAAGCTGCCTATCTTTTCGGGCAGCGGTATCCCGCACAATCAGCTGGCGGTTCAAATCGTACGCCAGGCCAGAATTGGTGAAAACAATGAGAACTTCGCCGTGGTGTTTGCAGCGATGGGGGTAAAGCATGATGTGGCCGAGTACTTTAAAACAAGCTTCCAGAAAAGCGGCGTGCTCGATCGCGTGGTAATGTTTTTAAACCTGGCCAATGACCCCATCGTCGAAAGAATTGTTACCCCGCGGGCTGCGCTGACAACTGCCGAATACCTTGCTTTTGAGCACCATATGCATGTCCTGGTGATCCTGACCGATATGACCTCCTACGCCGAAGCCCTTCGGGAAATTTCTTCATCCAGGGGCGAAATCCCCTCCAGAAAAGGTTATCCGGGATATTTGTACAGCGACCTGGCTTCCATTTACGAAAGGGCGGGAATGCTGGAGGACAGGGAAGGTTCCATCACGCAGATCCCCATCTTAACGATGCCCAATGATGACATCACCCATCCGGTGCCCGACCTCACCGGTTATATCACCGAGGGGCAGATCGTTTTGGACAGATCCTTAAGCCAGAAGGGCATTTATCCGCCGATTACGGTACTTCCTTCGCTTTCGAGGCTGATGAAGGACGGGATTGGGGAAGGCTTCACCCGCGAGGATCATCCGCAGATTGCCAATCAGCTGTTTTCGTCCTACGCGCGGGTTCAGGAAGTCAGGGCGCTCGCATCGGTCATCGGTGAAGATGAGTTATCTGATTTGGATAAACGGTATGTGGAATTTGGCCGTGCTTTCGAAAATGAATTCGTAACCCAGGAAATGCACGAGGAAAGAGATATGGATCATACGCTGGATCTGGGCTGGATGCTGTTGGGGATGCTGCCGAGAGAAGAACTGGACAGGATATCCGGCGATTTGCTCGATAAATATTACAATCCTTATGATGGAAGCGGGGGAGGGCTGAAGTCGTGGATATGACCCTTTTTCCCACCAAAGGGAACCTTATTCGTGCAAAAGGAACACTCAGCCTTTCAAAGCAGGGATACGAGCTTCTGGACAAGAAACGGAACATTCTGGTACGGGAGATGATGGGGCTTATTGAAAGGGCCGGCATCATTCAGGAAAGGATTCACCGGCTTTATCAGGAGGCTTATGAAGCGCTGCAGTCGGCAAATATCAGCATCGGCATCGCTGAAGTGGAGCAACTGGGCTTCGCAGTGCCCGAAGAACGCTCGGTAAAGGTAAAGGTACGATCCATCATGGGGGTGGAGATCCCTACAATAGATATAGAACCCTATGATTTGAAACCCCGGTATGGCTTTTCCAGAGCGAACCTCGCGCTGGATATTGCTTACAGGCGGTTTGAAGAAGTAAAACACATGACGGTGGAATATGCAGAGGTGGAGAATGCGGTCTATCGCCTTGCGGGGAATATCCGCAAGACACAGAAAAGAGCCAATGCATTAAAGAATATTATGATCCCGCGTTTTGAGAAAATCACCCGTGACATTCAGGATTTTTTGGACGAGAAGGATCGGGAAGAGTTTACACGGCTGAAGATGATCAAAAGAATGAAGCATGGCTGATGAGGCGGATCGTTACATCAAATGCCGGTTCAGCTTTATGAATATCTGAAGAAACTGATGCCGAAGAACATGACAAAAGCAGGAAAACCAAGGTTTTCCTGCTTTAATCGCGTTATTTATACTTTTTTTCCGGGTTCCGACTAAGACTGTATGAAGGCCGAAGAAAATATAGTCAGTCACTGTAACGGATGGATAACCGAACCCGTGATGTATTTTGCCGGTGCTGGCCCGGCCTGAGGCTATTTCGCCTGAAAAGCGGCCTCGGAGGTGTCGATCATTTTTTTATCGATCCATTTCACGCTGTTCCGGGCGGTATGGATCAATACCTCCTGATTCTTTTCAACCAGAACAACCGCATCGCGACCAAGAAATTTAATCTTTTGTCCCAGTTTCATACACGTACATCTCCCATAAACAAATAGTAGTAATTGTACTTTTCTCTCTAATTTTACCTAAACTATACCATATATTGTGGCAAATCAATATTACAATCGTGTTACATTTTGTCAACACATCAAACCGGTTAAGAAACGGAACGCTGCGATGAATCTCATTACTCCATGCGTTTTGCAACGGCACGCGCCACATGCACCCCGCTGGCGGCCGCCTGCGACAAACCGCGGGTAATTCCGGCACCATCGCCTACCGCAAAGAAATTCGCCAGCGGTGTTTCCAGTTCGCTGCTCAGTTCAAGCCGGGAGCTGTAAAACTTTACTTCAACACCATACAACAGCGTGTCATGATTGGCTGTACCCGGAGCAATATGATCCAGAACCCGAATCATTTCGATAATATTGTCCAGATGGCGTTTGGTCAGCACCAGGCTCAGATCTCCCGGAGTGGCCTTCAGGGTGGGTTTGGTAAAGCTTTGGCTCAACCGGTGTTCATTGGTTCTTTTTCCCTTGATTAAATCGCCGAAACGCTGCACCAGCACACCACCCCCGAGCATGTTGGAAAGCGATGCAATCCGTTTTCCGTACTGATACGGTTCGTTAAAGGGCTTCGTAAACCTGTTGCTGACCAGCAGCGCAAAATTGGTGTTGTCGCTGCGGAGGCTTTCGTCGGTATAACTGTGGCCGTTCACCGTGATGATTCCATCCACATTTTCACTGACAACATGCCCATATGGGTTCATGCAAAAGGTTCTGACGATATCGCCGTATTGTTTGGTGCGGTACAGGAATTTCGACTCATACACCACATCGGTGATATGTTCGAAAACCCTTGCCGGAAGCTCGATGCGAACCCCGATATCCACCTGGTTGTTAATCAGCTTCAGCCCAAGGCTGCGGCATTGCTCCGAAAAC
>JAEZBW010000001.1 GCA_023426765.1 Bacillota bacterium | reverse complement strand
TGATTGTCTCCTGCTGCAGTTCCTTCAGGTTTGGTGCTGTTTCTGCGAGGATTTGCGGCTTCAGTTCTGATGCGCTTTCAGTTTCTTTGCTGTCAGCCCCCGCGAAGCCCGGCTTTTCGCGCATCCCATCTTCGGTCTGTTCTGACGGGGTTCCATTCCCGGCCTGTTCGGTGATAATGGTCTTTTCCTCATGAACAGAAGCCTGTGCAGCATTTTCTTCATTTTCTTCGGGAACTTCGATACCTTTGGTAACCGACGGAGTTTGCGGAGCTGCGGCCTTCATCGCAGGAATTGTAATTTCCTGCAGCGATGTCTGGACCAGATGCATCTTTGCGTTTTCGGCTTCGCTTAGCATTTTCCCGGTCAGGCTTTCCAGGCTGACGTCTTTGTTGACAGTGATTTCAAGCTCTTCCCGGACAAGCGCTTCAAAGGAATCCTTTCCAAGAAGCTGCTGCAATTTCTTCGCAAATGCCAAAGCGTGTTCGGCGGTCTTTGTACCCTCCAGCTGTTCTGCCGTTTCGACAAGACCCGCCAGCAGCTTCTGCAGCTCATCGTTCACAGCTGCTGCAGTTGGTTTGGAAGAGATGCCCGGCATTTCGCCGCCGTCTCCTTCATCCGGCACCTGTGATGGTGTTGCCGCCTGCTGCAGCACGTGGATGATCTCATCCATGATCGCTAACAGCTGATCGCTTTTCTGCGTCAGTTCAACCGCTTCCGGTGACTTCTTATTTTCTTCGCCCTGTTCCTGTTTTTCTTCTGTCTTCTTCTCTGCGGGTTTCTCTGCAGTTTCAGGTTTCACACCGGCATCGGCTTTCGCAGCGGCTGTATGGGTTTCCTTTGTGGGTTGGGTTTCTTTTGTCTGATCCGGCCGGACTACAGCTTTGTCATCCGAGAGCACCGGTTTTGCGCTGTCCCCATTCTGTATTGCTGCGCTTCTGTTGGACTGCATCGGTTTTGTGATGCTTTCTCCTGCTTTTACAGTATTACTGAAAGCATAGAGCGGTTTATTCAGGCTTTTGCTGAAAAAGGACAGGAAGCTTTCGGTACCGGCGGTTTTTTCCTTCCCGGCTGCCGGTGTGCTGTCGGCCTTCAGAAGGGGAATCCCCGCCTGTTGATTAATTGTTACCATCTATTTTCACCTCCTTTCAGTTTTGTTGTTATTGTGAAGTGTCTGATGCCGTGATGCATCAGGACAGCAACCAATCTGTTTCATCAATTTCCAAGCTTTTGTTCCGCAAGTTTTTTCATTAGTTCTGCTGCAAATTTCGGTTCCATGCTTTCAATGATCTCGGCGGCTGCATCGTTTTTCATGGCCCCTATCAGGTTAATCAGCATCGGCATGTCGTTTGCACCCAGTTCAGACAGGATGGCCGCAGCATTTGCAGGCGCCATTTCGGCATAAGGCTTTGACAGGTTTTTGTAATCCTGGCTGACAACCTCTTTTTCGGTCAACTCCCTGTAGATTTCCTTCGCGGTTTCGGGGTCGATCTTTTCAAAATATTGTTTGAAGCCTTCCTTGTTTCCTGCAGCTATCATTCTGGACAGTTCCTTTTTGTCGGCTTCGATTTCAGAAAGCTGCTGTTCTATCCCTTTCCGGGTGTTTTCATTTTCCAGGCGGATGGCTTCGGCTTCTGCCTTCATATCCGCCCATTGCTGCTTTTCGCCTTCCAGTGCAGCAACCTGCGCTTCTGCGCTTTCAAGCCGGGCTGTTAAATCTGCCTCCATATTGCGCAGCTGATTGTATTTGTCCAGAAGCTCTTTTTGCGTCAAATGCTTCGGATCATACGGGTCAGCGCTGGCCGGCAGCGGAGGCAGCGCCAGCTTCAGCACGGGAATTCTTTCAAGGCTGGGACGGAACTGTTCTCCGAGCCCATATACATTATTCTTTAAAACATAATAAAAAGCCCCGCCAAATACCACAAGTACGATAAGTATGGATAACGAAACCGTCAGCAATCCGTGCAGCAACCCGTCCGATTCACCCTTCTTATCGCTTCCCTGCGCCTTGGGGGCTTTTTCCTTCGTATTATTTTTTTGTGCCATGGTTTTCTCCTGATCTATGATCTATCGTCAACCGGTTTGACAGATTCCTTAAAGCTGATGAGTTCATCCACCAAAATCTGCCCCGCCCTTTCCTGCTCCTTCCTGAACAGGGCAAGTTCCTTTTCCCTCAGCTTTTCCAGTACCTTTCTCTCCTTCATCAGCTCGATGAGTCTCTCTCTAATTTTATCGACATTTTTCATCTCTTCATTAACCCTCTGCTGTTGGGATAATTCTCTTTGATGCAAAACCGAAATATACTCCATGCGCTGCTTCAGCTTTGCGAGAACAACACCTTCACTGCTTTCCTTCCGGTATTCCTCCTGCTGCAAGGCTTCTTCGTGCTGAATTTCGGCCAGAACTCGTTTTTGCAGCTCCATCTTTTGGATGGCAACGCCCAGCTCGTTTTTCGTGCTTTTTTCCAGCTGTTTTTTAATATCCAGTATGGTTTGCATCCGAAAATGAAAAGTGGGCATAATGCCTCCGGGAATTGCTGCTGAATCTATTTCTGAATGGCCTGCTTCATCAGCTCCATGGTCTTATCAAAAGTGAATTTTTCTGTGGTGCTCTGTACAAGAAAAGCATTAATTCCGGTTATAAGGGATATGGCGCGATCGATATCCGGATTGCTGCCTTTGACATAAGCACCTACATTGATCAAATCTTCTGCTTCACGGTAAACAGCCAGGTTTTTCCGGATTTCACCGGCAGTTTTTTTATGCTCATCATCCGCGATGTCACTCATCACACGGCTGATGGATTCCAATACGTCCACTGCGGGATAATGGTTCCGATGAGCCATCTGGCGGGATAGTACGATATGGCCGTCCAAAATGCTCCTGGCCGTATCGGTAATGGGTTCGGTCATATCGTCTCCGTCCACAAGAACGGTATAAAGCCCGGTGATGGAGCCTTTTTCCGATGTGCCGGAGCGTTCCAGCAGCTTGGGCATGATGGAAAAAACAGAAGGCGTGTAGCCTCTGGAAACAGGAGGTTCACCGATGGAAAGCCCGATCTCCCGCTGGGCCATGGAAAAACGCGTCAGCGAATCCATCAGCAGTAAGACGTCATTTCCCTGATCCCTGAAGTATTCTGCAATAGCGGTAGCCAGCAGCGCTCCTGTTTTCCGGATCAACGCCGGCTGGTCGGAGGTTGCAACGACTACCACCGAACGCTTCAGGCCGTCCTCCTGCAAATCTCTTTCCAGAAAGTCACGCACCTCACGGCCACGTTCGCCAATCAGCGCAATCACATTGATATCGGCCCTGGTGTTCCTGGCGATCATGCCCATCAGCGTGCTTTTTCCCACGCCGCTGCCCGCAAAAATCCCCATCCTCTGGCCTTTGCCTACGGTCAGAAGTGAATCGATGCATTTTACGCCCAACGGCAGTACATCACTGATCCGCGGCCTTTCCATCGGATGCGGCGGCATGTTATTCACCGAATAGTATTTTTCAATTTCAATTCTCCCCTTGCCGTCCATGGGGTTTCCAAGACCGTCCAGTACCCGGCCCAGTAAACCCGGGCCTGCCCCGACCGATAGTTCCATTCCGGTGGCGACGACGTCATTTCCGGGTGCAATCCCCGTCATTTCACCCAGGGGCATTAAAAGAACGCTCCTGTCGCGAAAACCGACGACTTCGGCCAGGACCTGCCGGTCCAGCCGGGGGTTCATGATACGGCACAATTCTCCCACATGGGTTTCCGGACCGTTGGATTCTATGGTCAGACCCACCACCTTTGTGACCTGACCTTTAAAACAAACGAACTGTTTTGTTTGAAGCGCATTTCGATATTTTTCCAGATTGATTTGAATGGCCATTTAAGTCTCCAAAACTTTCGGCTTATTGAGAATGGATAACGATTCCGCTTTTTCCCTGTATACATAAATATGGGTGAAACGTTCCTTTACCGGTTAAATGTTAAACCGGAGTAAAACCATCTTCTTCGGAAGCGGCAGCTTCATCGGCGGACGGGACGCCCAGAATTTCCCGGAACGTGCTCTCGATGGCTTTCAGCTGGGTTTCAATGCTGCTGTCCACCGAGCCGAAGCCGGTTTCAACAATACATCCGCCCCTTTGAAGGCTGTTATCCTTTTTAATCACCAGGTCACGGATATTCTTCACCCCTTCGGTAAGCCGTTCCTGGTTCTCCATGACGAGGTCATAGTCATCCGGGCTGACGGTGACAATGATTTCTCCCGAGGGGGAGGTACTTTGTAATGTTTTGCGGATCAGGGACAAAATAACTTCCCTGTTCTGGGACAGTTCGGTGCCGATCACCTTGCGCCCGATATCCAGAATGGTCTCAACCATTTGGCCTTCCAGGCTGAGAACCGTGTTTTGATAAAGTTCTTCAGCCTCGTGTTTCAGCTCTTCGGCCTCCTGAATCAAGCTTTGGTAGTGCTTCTGTGCAAGCTTTTCGCCGTTCCGGTAGCCTTCTTCCTTGGCTTGCTGCTCTACTTCCTGCATATGGGCCAAAATTTTCTCCTGGGCCTGCACCAGCATGTCGTCGGCGTCACGCATGGCCTTTTGCAGGATTTGTTCGGCCTGATTCCTGGCATTTTCCAGTAAGTCCTCCTGCTGCTGTACAACATTGATCTCCGGCTCTCTGTTCAAAATGGGCGGAGCGGTTTTTCTGGGTTTCACCGGATAAGGGTTTCCCATATTCACCTGATATTTTTTATAGACATTGCTGCCATATGCATTAAACAACGATTTCGTCGCCTCCGCCTCTGGAAATAATAATTTCTCCGGCATCCTCAAGCTTGCGGATCACATTCACGATCTTCTGCTGAGCCTCTTCAACATCCTTTAACCGCACAGGGCCCATAAACTCGATGTCTTCTTTGATCATTTCGGTCAGACGCTTGGACATGTTGTTGTAAATGAGGTTCTGAACCTCTTCGGTGGCGCCCTTCAAAGCAAGAGCAAGCTGATTGTTGTCCACCTCGCGCAGGAAGCGCTGGATGGCGCGGTTATCCAACTGAAGAATGTCTTCAAAGACAAACATTCTCTTCCGTATTTCTTCGGCCAGGTCGGCATCTTCAATTTCCAGGGTTTCCATGATGAACTTCTCGGTTCCGCGGTCTACCGAGTTCAATACATCCACAATCGCCTGCAGACCACCGGTGGCGGTGTAATCCTCGGTCACCAGCGAGGACAGCTTTTTCTCAAGCACCCGTTCCACTTCCTTGATGATTTCCGGGGAGGTGCGATCCATCACCGCGATACGGCGTGCAACATCAGCCTGTTTGTCCTGCGGCAGCGAAGACAATACCACCGCTGCCTGCTGTGGCTTCAGATAGGCAAGAATTAAAGCGATGGTCTGCGGATGCTCGCTTTGGATGAAGTTCAACACCTGGGCCGGGTCAGCCTTGCGCACAAAGTCAAAGGGCCTGACCTGCAGTGAAACCGTCAGCTTGTTGATGATCTCCATGGTTTTCTCGGTGCCCAGGGCCTTTTCCAGAATATCCTTCGCGTAACCGATACCGCCCTCTGCAATATACTCCTGAGCCAGGCAGATCTGATAGAATTCCTCCAGAATCCGGTCCTTGTCCTGTGTTGTCACGCTGCGGATGTTTGCAATTTCCAGCGTTAACTGCTCGATTTCATCTTCCTTCAGATGCTTGAAGATCTGCGCAGACCGCTCGGGACCAAGGGTGATTAAAAGCATCGCTGCTTTTTCCCTGCCCGAATATTCTCTTACGTTTTCTCCTCTGACAGCCGGCGCCATCTCAAACACCTCCTAATCCCAGTCTTCGGTAAGCCAGTTCCGAAGCAGCTGTGCAACCGCATCGGGTTTTGCAGCCACAAATTTCTCTATTTGCTGTTTCAATTCATCATTTTCAGCCAACTCGATATTGGGAAGACCCGGTCTGTGTTTTTCAGGAACCACAAATTGGGGTCCGGCGAATGCAGGTTCGGGCTCCAACTCGGCTTCGGCGTCTTCCTTTTTCCGTTTCGGAATCAGAAGAACCACCATGACGGCAAGCAGCAGCAGCATCAGGATATACAATCCATATTGTTCAACAAACATGCCAAGCCTGTCGGAGAACTGAACGTCTGCCGTAGCCTCGGGCAAAAGCTTCTGGATGCTGACCGAAATATTGTTCACCGGAATGCCCATGGCGTTGCTGGCGTTTTGTTTCACCTGATCGATGTACTCGGTTGTCAGGGCATCGGCAGTTTCTACAATATGCCCGTACCAAAGGGTGACTGTTGCCTTTGTCTGGTCGGGTATCAGTTTACCCAGCGCTTTTTTGGATTCAGTCTCTTTTTCGTTAAACAATCGCTCTTCAACGTTATGCTCTTTCTCATAACTGGATTTGCCGTCGTTACCCACCTGATAGGTGGTGGTTCCGGGGTTGCTGTCCAGGCCGGGAGCTTGTCCGGCTTCCCCGTTTTCCAGCTTCTCCTCGAGGGTTTCGAGGTTTTTGATGAAACCCTGTCCGTCGCTGTCGGGCGCGGTGTACTGGATTTCCCTGCTGTTTAATACATCAAAGTCCAGCATTGCGCTGACCGTTACGCTCATGGTATCGAAGTTTGCATTTTGAATCATTCCCACGCGGAAATGCTTGTACAATTTCTGTTCCAGCTCCAGTTCCCTGTTGCGCCGCATTTCTTCCTGTGTGCCTGCAATACCGACCGAGGAGTCGGTCTGCGTCGCGTTCAGGGGGTTTAACAGCTCGTCAACCAGGGTGATATTATCTTTTGGAATGCCGATGGAAGCGGCGACAACCCTGGCGGCTGCCTCAACCTGAGCGGGTGTAAGAGTTCCTTTTGTCTTAAGGGACACAAATGCCGAACCTTGATCCTCGGTACCTTTTTTATTGGCCCAATAGGTTTTTTCAGGTTTCGTGTATTGGACCGACGCGTCCAGAACGTTTTCAAACTTTTTCAGTTTATACACCAGATTGGTTTGCTCGAATTGCCGCCAAAGCTTGGCCTTATCCTCTTCGGTAACGGTGAGGGACAATTTCGACCAGCTTTGATCGAAGATGACATCCGGGCTGATAAGCCCTGCTTCGCTGGCCAGGTCGAATTCGATGTCGGGTTTTTTGCTGCTGTCCACCAGAATCTGATCGCTGGCCTTTTTGTATTTGATGCCATTGGTATCCAGGTATTCGACAATGGCCTTTACATCATATTCGTTTCCGCTTTCCAACAGCGGTACATAATTGGTTCTCAGGCTGATGACTAGGGTGAACACAAGCGCTGCGACAATAGCCCCGGCAGTGATGAAAATGCTTGTCTTTTGGCCCTTTTCAAGCTCTTTCCAGTAATCTTTTATTCTGTTCCACAGCTTTAGTATACCTTCCGGCATTTTGAACCCCTCCAGACCGGTTTTTCTTTTGTATAAATGAAACATCGTACAGGTTATCGGTTATTTGATTTCTGTTCTCTGTTATCTGTTCTCTGAGTCCCTACACCTGCATCCGCATAATTTCCGTATAAGCGTCGAGAACCTTGTTGCGCACTTCCAGAACCATATCCAGCGCGAGGGATGCTTTTTCAGCTGCAATCAGCACTGAATGAATGCTGTCTATTTTTCCGGCGATAAAATCATTGGTGATCGCATCAGATTCCTTTTCCAGTTTGCTCACATTCTGCAGGGCCTGGGACAGGAAATCTTTGAAGTTGATGCCTGCGGTTTGTTCGGTTTGCAGGCTTTTACCCTGTGCCAGTAGCCCCTGATGGATGGGTTGAAGACCCGTCATACTCATTTTTTACCCTCTCCTTTGAACCCCTGAAACATTTATCTTTCGTATCCGGTGTATCTGCCCGGGTTACTTCCCAATTTCAAGTGCCTTTGATGCCATTGATTTCGTGGTGTTGATCGCTGTGACATTGGCTTCATATGCCCTTGTAGCCGAGATCATGTTCACCATTTCGGTGACTACATCCACGTTGGGCATCTGCACCATTCCATTTTCGTCGGCATCCGGATGCCCTGGGTCATAGACACTTTTAAACGGTGTAGGGTCCTCCACGATAGCTGATACGCGGACGCCGCCTGAAACCCTTTCACGGCTGGCCTTTGACAGGTATGAAGAAAACGGCTGATTCCCGTTTGCCGCCTCGAAAATGACGGTTTTTCTGCGATAAGGCGTACCATTTTCGGTGCGTGTCGTACTGGAATTGGCTATATTTTCAGAGATGGTATCCATTCTAAGCCGTTGTGCAGTCAGCGCCGATGCGCTGGATTCAAGTGCAGTAAAAAATCCCATGATTACCTCCCGCGGATCACATTCCGCAGCTTGCTGAACTGGCCGTTCATCCGCTGGATCAGCGTGTTGTAGCGCAGCGTATTCATGGCCATCTGCGCCATTTCACGCTCCATGTCCACATTGTTTCCGTCCAGACGATAGCTGTAATTGCTGTGGTCTTCGGCCACTTTCATCCCACTGCCGCCTGACAGGCGCGTTTGCCCATTTTCTATCTGACTGTTTTTCATTTCGGAATTTAAATATTGTTCGAATTGCACTTCTTTACGTTTATAGCCGGGTGTGTCAGCATTTGCAATGTTCCCGGAAATGACCTCATTGCGCAGCCACGCGGCATCCAATGATTTTTCCAACTGCCTGTTTGGGAAAAGCAATTTACCTAACAATATGAATCACCCCTTAAAGAATAGAACTTCTTTTTTTCTTTGGTTCGTAAGGATACTATGACCCTTAGTTTATCTTATCATATCATTTCTACAAATACAATAAATGCAGGGGAGAAAAAACGTATAAATTCAGTTAATTTTCATGAATTTGTGGTATATTGTAAGAGAGTGGTTTCTTTAATCTTTACAGGAGGTGATTGGATGTCGTCTGTTTCTGGTGTAGTAGGCGCTTACTATAAGATAAAAAACATGAACGCATCTGTTATGGCTCAGGCTTCACTGCAAAAAGTCACCCAGGATGCAATGACGCAGCAGATGAGTGATCTTCTGAAAACTCTTCCGGCGGGAGGCAACACGACTGCCGGTCGGTTCATAGATGTGCGGGTTTGATTCATGATATTTTAACATAAATTACCGTTTCCAGTATCACCATAACTTTCTACTTATATATTAAGGTTTAACAGCCATAATAAGTAGCGAGGAGGTGAAAAAGAGATGGCAAACAGCAATAACAGCAACAGCAAGACTTCTTTCGACAACATGAAATTTGAAATTGCAAACCAATTGGGTATCAACCTGAAACAGGGTTACAACGGTGAACTGACCTCAAGGGAAGCTGGAACAATCGGTGGCAACATAGTAAAGAAGGTTTTCCAGAGCTACACCGGTAATCAATATCCTCAATACGATACCACCAACAAATAAGCAAATGAACTGGCGTAACCTTTGAATCTCAGGCATTCAAAGGTTACAAACCTACAAACGGGATGTAATAAGCGATAAAATATGAAAAGCAGCAGGAACCTTAAAACGGTTCCTGTTGTCTTTTTTCCTTCCTTTCATGGTGCTCGTGATGCTCGTGGTTTTGGTTTTCTTCTTCCCCGGCTTTCTTTTTTCCCATCATTGGGGTTAATTTATCCAGCAAACCAGGTATAAAGTCCATCACACGATCAAGCGTTGAAGAGTGTTCCACCGGTAAAAGCTTGATGGCGCTGTTTTTTCCCACCACCATAAAAGCTACCGGATGTATGGTCACACCTGCGCCGCTTCCTCCGGCAAACGGAAAACCTTCCTCTTCGGAGTCGGACTTTGAATCCTTCTGTCCCTGATAGTCCCCACCTCCTGCGGCAAAACCAAACGCAACCCTGGAAACCGGAATAATGACCGTGTCATCTGCGGTTTGAACTGCGTCTCCCACTATCGTATTCACATCCACCATGTCTCGGATGCTTTCCATGGCTGTTTTCATCAATTCATCGATCGGATGCGCTCCCATTGCTACACCTCCATCCTGTATCAGTCCTTGCTTATCCTTTGCTATTCCGGGTAAAACTATTCAAAACTGCTAAATTTTTTTCTTTCTGGCTTCTATTAAAGTATGTAGCACCAGCAGCAGCATATTGATGATCACAACACGGAAAATGACATGGAAAATGAACTCGTTCCGGTCATTCCTGAAATCGGGCAGAAAGTTGTAGGTTTGATGCTCCAGCGTGAAATTCGCGGCAAGAAAAATCAGCAGAAACTGCCACAGCGTGAGGAAAAGGCCATGAAGAATTGCATTGGCGGCCGCGTCTTCAATGGAAAAAGTGCCATCCACAGACAGCTTCTCGATATGAAAAATCTTACCCTTCTGTTCGGTAAGCGCCTCTTTTATAATTCCAAACAGCCGTTTTCGGATAAAACCCTGCTCTTTTTCATCGGTTTCCCATACCTTTTTGCCCGCTTCCTCACTTCCGCTTTTCACTTCAAATACCTTGATCACCTTCAGGATGTTCCCCTTAATGGTATAAGCAATGCCGGAATCCCTGGCGATGAGTTCGATATTGATGCGAAAGCTGAGCAAAAGAAGCAGCAGAAGGAAAACGACGAAAATTAAAATAACCGTGAGGATCATGATCGTCACCTCCCGGTTATGATATCCAAAATCAACCATTTTATACTGTGAAGATCTAATCAATCGGAACGTTGTCCATCACAGTTTGAATCTGATTCATTTCGACCTGGGGCATATCCTTCAGCGTACTGAAGCCAAACACCCGTAAAAATTCTTCGGTTGTACCATAAAGCCTTGGTTTTCCCGGCGTATCCTGTCTGCCGGTTTCACGGATCAGATTTTTTTCCACCAGGTTTGCAATGACATTATCTGAATTCACGCCGCGGATTTGCTCTACCTGGGCACGGGTTACAGGCTGATGCCAGGCAATGATGGCCAGCGCTTCATAAGCTGCCTGTGACAGCCCCTGCTTTTTCCGGCCTGTGCCCAAAGCGGCGATATATTCCTCATATTCGGGTTTTGTGCACAGCTGATAGCTTGTACCCAACTGCCGCAGCATGATTCCCCGCGGCGAGTTTCGGTACTTCATCTGCATATTGGACAGAATGCTTTCTGTTGTCTTTTTATCCTGACCGATGATTTCCGAAAGCCTTTCGAGCGGAACCGAATCACCCGATGCGAACAATACGGCTTCGATCACGCTTTCAATATCTCTTAAATCATTCATAAATGACATTTTCCTTTCCAAAAGCTTCGGTTTCGCTGCGTTCCATAAAGATTTCTCCAAATTCGGTCTCCTGATGGAGCAGGGCTTTTCCGGACTTGGCAATCTCCAACGCGGCCAGAAAACCCGTTGCCACCTCCAGCCGGGACATTTTCCGAATATTGAAGACCTTTGAGAAGCACAGGCGGACTCCTTTTTTCAGCCAACCCAGAAGCTCCTTGATCTTCAGACGCAGTGAAACCTTCTCATGCTGCAGAATACGGCTCATTTTTTTGGAAACATCATTTTGCCGATCCTGATAATTTTGCAGAACACTTTGATAGCAATCCTTCAACAAAGCCGGAGAAACCTCAAGAACAACCTCGTATGCCGCTTCGGGTAAAATCTCAGGCAGCTTGTAGAAAACCCTTCCCCATTCCTTTTCCCTGTCGCGCAGCAGCGAAGCAAACTCTTTCGCCTTTTTATATTCCACCAGCTTCAGGATCAATTCCTCCCTGGGGTCGATCAGTTCGGCCTGCTCTTCGTTGTGAACGGGAAGCAGCAGCTTTGACTTGATGTGCAGCAGTGTGGAAGCCATGACGAGAAACTCGCTGGCTACCTCCAAATCCATCTCCTGCATGGCAAAAAGGTAATCCATGTATTGATCGGTGATATCAACGATGGGAATATCATAAATATCAATTTGGTTTTTTTCAATCAAAAAAAACAACAGATCGAAGGGGCCTTCGAAATTTTTCAAACGAATGGTGCATGCTTCATGCAGGGAACTTTTCATTGGTATCTCCTTTGAAACCTTTGCCGTTCATTCCGGGAAACCAGCGGGAACAGATGGTGTGCCATATGGCTTGTCCTGCTGTATCCCCTGATTTATAGTTTATCGTATTCAGGCTGCAAAGTCCAGATTCCTGGGGAATTGTCAGAAGAAAATACCCACAACTTTTCCGGCTACCCACAGCATGCTTCTGGAAATCGGGGTGGTGAAAAATCCGATCACCTCTCCAAATCCCGTCTTAAAAAACATGATGATCACCAGAAAAGCCAACCCGATATACTGCTCATACCGCATGAACTTAAAATAAATTTCGGACGGCAGTACCGCCGAGAGAATTTTTGAGCCATCCAGCGGCGGAATGGGAAACAGATTGAAAATGGCAAGATTAATGTTTACATAAAACAATAGAAGGAGGAACTGAAAGAGATAATATGCCACCCCGGTTCCGGCATCAATGCTTCTGAAACTCGTTGCAATCACGATTTGCAGCGGAAAGGCCACAATGAATGCCATCATGAGATTGGATAAGGGGCCGGCGACGCTGGTCAGCATCATGCCCTTCTTTCTGTCCCTGAAAAAGGATGGATTCACGGGAACCGGCTTTGCCCAGCCAATACGCGCGATAAACATCATCAGCGTGCCGATCGGATCCAGATGCTTCAAAGGATTGAGCGTCAGGCGCCCCGCGTCTTTTGCCGTATTGTCACCCAGACGGTATGCGATGTAACCGTGGGAATATTCATGAAAGGTCAGGGAGATGATCAGAACGGGAATCATCAGGATATAAAATTCAAGGGATTCGTTTAACATTTTTTCTCCTCACTAAACAGTATATATCTTATGCATGTCGTTTTAAGATCCGGAGCGCAGCGAGGGTTGACGCCGTCGATTGTACTCGGTTATGCCGGCGGTAAGGATGGCACTGACGTTAACTGGACATTCAGTGCCCAAGGATCTTTTTAACCAGTTCAAGCACGGGCTCAATAAAAATAAAAATGCCTGCCAATATGGCCGTGATGGCCGAAACCAGTACAGCCCCCGCCGCAAGATCCTTCACTTTCTTTGCCAACTGGGAGTATTCCTGCGTAATCATATCCACCAATGTTTCGGCCACGGTGTTGAACAGTTCGCATACCAGCACAAAACCCATCGTTAAAACCAAAAGCACCCATTTAAGGGCAGGCAGCCCTATCGCAGCCCCAACACCGACAACGACAACGACCGCAACACAATGAATTCTGAAATTCTTCTCACCGACAAAAGCGGCTTTCAAACCCTGCAGCGCATATTGAAAGCTATCGAGCAAAGTTCTGCTTTTCATGCCATTCTCCTGAAGCGGCGTATGCTTCGGCTTCTATTCCTCATTTCGGGGAAGACCAATTTCCGTAAGGATTCTCTCCTGCTTTGCCATCATTGTTTCTTCCTGGCTGGGTTCCTCATGGTCATAGCCCAGCAGATGCAGCAGGCCGTGAACCGTAAGAAAAGCCAGCTCTCTCTGCGGGGAATGCCCATAGCTTTGCGCCTGTTCCAGCGCCTTTGGAACCGACAGGACGATATCGCCCAAAAATACCCTTCCGCCATCCATATCGGAAGCGCCTGGTTCTTCCAAAACTTTTCCGTCCGCCATCTGAAGCATCGGAAACGACAACACGTCGGTAACACTATCTTTAGCCCGGAACTCCCGGTTTATTCCGCGGATCTCGTCATTCTCCACCAGCAGAATGGAAACCTCCGCCGGGGTTTCGAAGCCCTCAGTCTTCAATGTGGTTTGCACTGTCGTCGTCAGCAGCTGCTTCAGCGGTCTCATCGGGAGGTACCTTTTCTTCAGTTTGTTTTGTATGGTTGTCTTCATTACGGTTCTCCTTTTTGTCTGCCTGTACGTTATTATACACCTGGCTGTCCAGCTCGGACAAAGAGTTCTTCTTTTCCAGCTCGGGATATTCGGTTCTCTCGTGGAAGAAGCCGCTGAGAACCGTTAAAAAGCCATTGGCAATATCATTTAAATCCTTCAGGGTGAGGTCGCAATGGTCCAACTGCCCGTCATCCAGCTTATCCTTGATGATTTTACGGATTAATCCCTCAATCTTCCCTTTTGTCTTTTCCTGCATGGAACGCACAGCTGCTTCCACTGAATCGGCCAGCAGAACAACAGCAGCCTCACGGGTTTGCGGTTTGGGCCCTTCATACCGGAAATTGCTTTCCTTTGCTTCGGTTCCCTTCCCTCCCTGGCGGGCTTTGTGATAAAAAAAGGCTACCAGCGTATTGCCGTGATGCTGTACGATGATATCCCGGATGGGCTTCGGAAGCTTATATTTAATGGCCATCTCTTCACCATCCCGGGTGTGGGAGGTGATGACCAGCGTGCTTAAATTCGGCGTTATCCGGTCATGGGGGTTTTCAGACATCTGGTTTTCCTTGAAAAAGCCAGGCCGCTTCAATTTCCCGACATCATGAAAATATGCACCTACGCGGGCCACCAGCGGATTTCCGCCAATGGTCCTGACAGCAACCTCGGCCAGGTTCCCCACCATCAGGCTGTGATGATAGGTTCCGGGGGCTTCCATCAGAAGCCGCTTTAAAAGCGGATGGTTCGGATCGGCCAACTCCAAAAGCTTTAGTGGCGTCACCATATTGAACAGGCTTTCAAAAATGGGAAGCAGGCCGATGGCGATAATCACCGACAGAATTCCGTTCAGGAAGGAGAACCCGCTGTGTTTCAGCATGGTGATCCAGTCCTTTTTCTCAATGATGCCGGTGCAGACCACGATAAATGCATTGATCGAACCGATGACAAACCCTGTAAGCGAAATCCTTCTCCGTTGATTGGCATTGGCCGAAAGAAACGCTGCAAAGGTTCCGCTGATCACCGACATGAACACAAAGGTCGGATTGTCGGGAAACAGCAGTGACAGCGAAATCGTCAGGATCAGATTCACGATGATGGACAGCTGAACATTAATAAATACAGCCAGCATCACCGGTGCAATGAAGCCAAGGGTGATGTAGGGCGAAATATCGGGAAGAAATTCCCTGGCCATCAGCGCCAGAAATACCGTTAATACGATGATGCTTGCAATAAACAGCAGTTCATTCCGGCTTTGGTAAACCTTTGGGGTGAAGGATCGGATGAATATGGTCAAAATGAACCACAGCATGAAAAGCAGCAGGAATACAGACGTGAGGAACAGGTAATCCGGACCGGTTTTTTCGTCGAGAATACCCAGCCTTCTGACCACATCGATGATATCGGGCGTAATGATATCTTCCTTGCGGATAAAGCGTTCACCTTCATAAATCATCACAGGGTTTTCAAGCTTGTAGGCCTCCAGAAATGCATTCTTCTGGCTTGCGGTAGCGGCTTCATCCACCATGCTGTTTGGCACGACAACCCCTGAAAGGATTTGGCGGGCAACCTGCTGCATCTGAAGGGAGGGGATGTTGTTTTCAATACGGATGTGGTAACTCTCCAGAGTTTGCTGAAGGTTTCCCTGTGTGATGGCGGTTGTGGACAGCTGCGGCATGATGTCACGGATAAGCAGCTGTTTCAGCGTGTTGATTTCGGCGGTGGCTTCCTGGCGGAACAGATAAAGCTTCAATTCCTGTTTCAGCTCCATCAGAACCGCCGGGATGGGAGTGATCTGATTCTCTGCAACCAGCAGATCTTCAAGCTTCAAATCGGAATCGGCCTCCAGCATGGGAACCAGCTTTGCGCGAAGGGTGTCCAGCGTGTCAAAAAAGTCGTAAACACTGCTGAGCATTCTCGTATTGGCCGCTTCCAGTTCCCGGATGACGGGAGGAACCTCCTTCACCCGCTCCATGGCAAGTGCTTCGGTTTTCAGTACATTTTCAATATCGCGCGGTGCGCTGATGTCAAAACCCGAAGGTACGCCCAAAGTCAGCTTGTAGCGTTTGGGCGCAGCACCGCCCGAGATCATCACAAAAACCGACAGCAGCGACACAACCCCGATGATCACCCGCTGGAAGAGGTCGTTTTGTAAGACTTGTCCAATTGTTTTCTTCTTTTTTTTCTTCTCTTTCACGCTCGTCAACTATGGTCACCTGCCTTATGATTCGTTTTACCGAAGCATGGAATCATTTCTCTTTACCTTTGGCTGGCTGCGGTTTTCATGCTGCTCATAGGCCCGGATGATGCGCTGAACCAGTTCATGCCGGATGACATCCCTGCCGGTGAGGTAAACGAAGCTTAGCCCGTCCACTTCGTTGAGGATCCGCTGAACCTCTACAAGCCCGGACTTTTTGTCTCCGGGCAGGTCGATCTGGGTGATGTCGCCGGTAATAATCGCTTTGGAGCCTGCGCCGATTCTGGTTAAGAACATCTTCATCTGCTCGGGTGTGGTATTCTGCGCTTCATCGAGAATGATGAAGGAATCATCCAGGGTTCTCCCGCGCATGTAAGCCAGCGGGGCAACCTCGATAATTCCCTTTTCCAGATTGGACTGATAGGTTTCGGGGCCCATGATTTGATACAGGGCATCATACAGCGGCCTTAAATACGGATCCACCTTGTTTTGCAGATCCCCCGGTAAAAAGCCCAGCCTTTCACCGGCCTCCACGGCAGGCCGCGTTAAAATGATCCGGCTGACCTGTTTCTCCCGGAAGGCTTTTACAGCCATGGCCACTGCCAGAAAGGTTTTTCCCGTCCCCGCCGGACCAATGCAAAAAACAATGGTATTTCTGCGGATGGCTTCGATATATTTCTTTTGACCGTATGTTTTGGATTTGATGGGTTTTCCCCTGGCGGTCAGGCACACCAGATCCAGCGGCAGTTCATCGGCTTCGCCGGCATTCTCCTGCTTTACCGAAATCAGATAATTTACGTTCTGGGCCGTTATGGTGTCTCCCTGTTCAATGATGCCCAGCAGCTTGCGGATGATCTCAAGCGTCGCATCGACCTTCGATTCAAATCCGGATATTTTGATTTCATTTTCCCGGTTTGTAATTTTTACATCCAATGCATCTTCCAGTATCCGAACGTTCTGGTCGCAATGACCGAACAAATTCATCGCTGTTTCCATATCGGGTATTTCCACATTTTTTTCGATGACGGTTTCCAATCAATTCCCTCCAATTTCCTGCTGAATGGCAATATCCTCGGTACATTCCACTGTGATCGTGACCGTTTCTCTTTCCCCTTCCGAGGTAAGCTGGATTTGCCGATCGACAACCTCCGCCTGGGCTGACATTTGATCTGCCAGCTCCTTCAGCGCCGTATTCCGGGCAAGTTCTCTGGCCTCGTCCTGGTTCAGCGGCAATTCTTCCTCTTCCACCTCGAAGAAGCGCTGAATGGTCAGCCCCAACGGAAGCCTGAACCTGTCTGCAATGACCAGCGTCTTATCAAAAATACCGGTTTCGAAGCGCTGCCAGGGGTTTTTCCCCGATGGCAGCGGGATTAAAAAATCCAGGAAATATACGCTGTATTTGTTCCATTCCCTGCCGGTGCGCTTTCGAACCACCTTGCTGACCGGCACCTCTTTCTTTATTTCGTACCATGTGCGGGCGATCACCTCACCCATCGCATGAACCTGTTTTGTACCAAATTCCGGATGGATACTCTCCATATTCCCGGAAATCAGCATTTGTCCCTTAACAACAGTATCCCCCGGTTTGACCTTTGCCAATCCATTTTTGGCCTGAATGGATAAAATGATGCCATCCCGGGCCGAAACAACATGACAGGGTTTATCATCCTCGATGACCCTGGGCGGTTCTCTGCCTTCCTTCACCGAGATGTGAAGCCTGGTTCCCTTTATTTCAACACCTACCCAGGACAATTGCCGGTTGTTCAGCATCAGGGTATCGGCCAGACGTTTCGGGTCGATGAAGCGCTTCACTGCGCCCCGGTAAATTCCCATGCCGTTTATCTGCTCTACCAGCGTGTTGGTCTCCACCTGTGTGTTTCCCGTAATTTCGATGGACCAGATGATAGAGGTCATCAGGTAGATCAGAATGGCAAATGCAAGGATTCCCAGCAGAAATCCTCTGCGCTTCCTGTACCGGCCCAGAAGGTATACCAGCCCTCTTTTTCCCACGATCCGAACACGGACGCGGGCCTTGCGGGCTGCAGAACGGGCGTTTTTAAAGCCCCGGATGCTCATTTTCATCCGAACGGCAGCGCTCTCCAGCCGTGCCATATCCCATAATAGGATCTGCCTTTTTGTGCAGATATTGATAAACTTTTCTATTGAGAGCCCGCTTACAACTATAATAACATAACCTTTTAAATAATGCCATAAACGAATCAGGAACATATTTCCTCCTAAACGTCGATGTTTTCGATGTCGCCGAAGATGATGATGTCTTCACTGGTGATTTCGCGTATCTTCATGTTTTTGCCGGTGATGGTGATGATGCCGTAATTTGAATTGATTCTGACGATCTCATTGGAAAACTCCAGAATTCCCTTGTAGTTTTCCACGAAAACCTCCCGTTTTCCGACGGTTGTTATTCTGGGGCGGTCAGAAACCACTTCATTGGGGATCTCCAGCATCTTCGCCATCTTCTCCTTCACCGTCAGGGATTCCTTTTTCCTTTTGGAGGAATGGTTCTTCTTTTTCACTGGCTTTCCCCCCTTGCAAGGGGAATGAGATCAAATACATCCCCGAACTCATATCCTTTCTTACGGGTGTCTTCAATAATCCTCTCAAGCGCCTGCGCATTGTCGCTGGATACGGCATGCAGCAACAGAACCGCACCGTTGTGCAGGTTCGACATCACCTTGTTATAGGCGTGTTCCCAGCCCTTCTGGTTATTTCGGTTCCAGTCGTCATAGGCAAAGCTCCAAAACACATTGATATAGCCCATTTCTGATGTCACCGCCAGGGAATGCTCGCTGTATTCGCCCTTGGGAGGGCGCAGAAAGATCATATGCCGGTTGAACTTCTCATAGAAAAATTTGTCCAGATCTCCGACTTCTTTTCTCATTTTCTCGTCGTTCAGGGTGGGCAGGCTGAAATGCCCCACCGTATGGTTGCCCACGGCGTGGCCTTCTTCAACCATTCGCCGCACAAGCGCTTCCTGCTGGTTTAAATAGGGCCCCGTAATGAAAAAAATGGCTTTAATCCCCTGCCGGGCCAGGATATCCAGAATATCACCGGTATAGCCGTTCTCATAGCCTTCGTCGAAGGTCAGGTAAATCACAGGTTTATCGGGGTCTGCAAGATAAATCCCCTGATATTTCCGTAAAAGCTCGGGGGCTCCCGGATCGGCCCGCGGCGTTTTATTATCCTTCACCCGGGCGATTCCCCAGCTTCTGATCCGATTCCGATCCTCCCCATTTGCAGCTTCGATCACATAGCCTGCTTCATAGGTTCTTTCGTCATATCCGCCGGTAATTTCAGTTTCGAAATCCATATCCCGAAAACTCATCTGGAACAGGGTAGCCGCTTCGGCTTTTTCTGCTCCAAACTGTTCCGCAACTATAATCGCGCCCAGCAAAACAATGAATACACAGGACAGAAAAATAATAAATTTCGAATTCAGCATCACAGCACCCATAAAAAAAGAGCCCTTCCCCTGTGCAGCTTGCGCTGTATCCGGGGAAAATGAACGAATACATGAGGTATTCTGTTCCCAGGCTCTTCAAATTCCTATTACTATATATATCATTTCCGGGTGAAAAAATGCCAGGCTGTTGCACCGGGGCGAAAAAGATGGGAGATTACTCCACCGGCGTCAGCAGATCAGTTCTCAGGACGGTTCCATCATCCCGCACCGCAGGAATGATGATGTTCTCCTCCTGTTTTACCTCCACCTTCAGATCGTAATATTTCAGAATATCCACAATCCCATGCATGATCTTCAGTGAATTCTCCAGCTTTACAGGATCGGCTATGGCCTTGATAATATACGGCGGCAGAAGCTTTCTTCCGTTCACGGTCATATAGCTGCCCGCCCTGCGGACTTCACTGGTGGCAATGATTCTTTCATCGTTCACCGCTAAAGCCTGTACGTCCGCCGCCCTCAGCTCGTTCAGCACGGCCAGGATATTGCTGTCTTCCACCTGTGCGGTGCCCTGGCTGTCGATAGTTACAATCACACCCTTGCCTTTCACCGTTTTTTTACCGGCAAGAATCTGAAGCTCCAGAATCTGCTTTTTCATGGACTGAATATAATCCGCATCATTGCTTGTTCCATTCCGCAATTCTTCCAGATCCTTCTGCAGTTCCTGTATCCTTTTGCTCAGCTGCTCGTTATTTTCCTTTTCCCGCAGAAGATCGGAAATCAAGTCGCTGGAACGCTGCTGCTCGTAGACTGCCAGTGAGTTATTAATTTTGACGCTTCTGTACTGCATCGCAACGACAATGCCCAGGATCAGGCATACGACCGTTAATGCAGCCTGCTTGAAAAATTTCATTGGTTTACAACCTCCAACCCGGATACCATATATTCGATGTTCTGATACGCTTTAAATCGGGGAATGACAATCTCCTGTTCCTTCCGGATATCTACCTGGATATTGTATATCCTCATGATGATGACAGCTTCGCTTTCCTCCAGCGCAGTATATAAAGCCTCCGGATCCCCGATGGCTTTGATGATATAGGGAACCGGATAACGGTTCTGGTTGATTAAAATGGTCGGGCCGGCGCAAAACTGTTTGCTGGTGGCCAGGATGCGCTCGTCGTTGATGGAAAGCGCCTGTGCCCCCGCAGCTCTGAGTTCGTTCATGATTTCAATGATATCCATGTCATGGATGATCAATTCCGACGGATCCACTTCGGCTCTGGCGGGGGCGTCATTCAGCGTGACGATGACACCGCTGCCCTTTACATCGGTCATCCCGCTGTGAAACTGCGCTTCTTTTCTTTCCCGCAGCAGTTCATTGAGCATGGGGTTGTCATTATTGCCCCGCTGATCCATGATCTCATCATACTCTTCTTCCATTTTCCGAAGCTGTTCCTGCATTTGGTTGCCTTCACCGATCACCTGCTCAAGCTCGGCCGAAAGAGATTGCAGGGAAGTCTGCCCCCTGGCGGTTTGCTGCTGGGCTGACAGGATAGTACGAAACTGCATGGTTATAATCATTCCGAAAAGAAGGAAAACAATAAACAGTATCCCTTTGGTTTTCTGCTGCAAGGTTCATTCCTTCCTTTCCTGAATTATTTCAATGCAGGCGTTGAGCCTCATGATTTTTGATATATCACTATTGTAAAGATTTTTACGATAAGTTACAATACCTTTCCCGGCGGGATTATTTGCATGAGGCAATACCATTGCTCTGCGGATGTTCCCGGATACGACAGCACACAAAAAGAGCCTTCTTCTTTTGCAGAAAGGCTCTTACACTTGCTTATAAACACCGGAACAGCCTGAAACTCAGACGACCTCTTCAATGGTAACATTTTTTGCCACAGACATATCCAGATAGGCATCATCTACCTTCAGAACGGGCTTGCCATACAGCTGGCGGTTGATATATACCACTTCCGCAATTCGTCCGTCGCTCAGCTTCACCTTATATCCGATATAATAATGTGAAATATGTGCCAGGAATGTATCCAGAATAACGGGATCGAGATACCCGAAGCAGCCATTCTGCATCAGGTCAAAAACGCGGAAGGGCGATTCCTTCAGTTTATAGGTCCGGTTTGCCGTCATCGCGTCAAAGGTGTCGGCCACCCCCAGGATTTTGGCAAACTGCGAGATCTGGTCGCCGGGCAGGCCCAGGGGGTATCCCGAACCATCCTCACGCTCATGGTGGTGGTAAACCGCTTCGGATACCCTTTTGTCTATCCCTTTCAGATGTCTGACCAGATAATAACCATATTCGGCGTGTTTTTTCACGTTCATCAACTCTTCTTCGGTCAGCTTTCCGGGCTTGTTCAGAATTTCAGCGGGTATCAGGCTTTTTCCGATATCATGCAGCAGCCCTGCCTGGACGAGCATATAGATATCATCGGAACCGAGCTTCATCCACTTTCCTATCAGCATGGCCAGCAGAGAAACGTTGACACTGTGGTAATAAGTGTATTCATCCACTTTACGGATTTGCGTAATGCAATCAATAATTTCACGGTTGTCATTTTTCCTGGAAAAAACCGAATTGGCAATTTCAATCGTTTTGTTCAGGCTGATGGTTTTCCCAATGGATAAATCATGCAGAACCGTTTTGAATTCATCCGTGTCTTTTTCATAAGCTTCGGTGAACGGAATATCTTCTTCCCTGACCAAAGCCCTTGGTGCGGGCATTTCCGCCTCGGACTGGTTCTGCTTGTATGGCAGACTGGATTCCAGAATATAAATGGCATCCATCCTGAAATCCTTCAGCCGATTGATTGCCGAATCATCCAGTTTTGTGTTTTCCCATACGATGACCGCCCCGTATTTGTTGTAAATTGTTTCAGCAGTTACCATTCCGGGCAAACAGGCATCAATGCTGACCTTGATTTTCCTATCCAACCTACAGACCTCCGTATCTGCCAGTTCTTTTGTGATGAACTGTTACAGCAGATTTATCTGATGAACCCCTGCATCTTATTTCTACCAAGTTTATCATTTTGTAAACATTTTACTTAAAAATCATACAGTTCAAATAGTTGAAAATGATCCACGGCGGCAAGTACCTCCTGGATCGTTTTAACATTAAATCCCTCCAGAATATGCGGAAGGATACTATTTTCGTCCTCATTCAGGGGGGCTTCGGGCTCTCTGGATTTTCTCAGTTTCTTCAGCAAATCAATTTCGTCTTTACTCATACGGGAGATAGCATGCAGGGTATACATGAGACTGGGACCATTGCTGTCGTCCTTTACTGCGGCATTTCTGCGTGTTTCGGCCATGATTTTATCTATTCCTCTCCGGGCTGGCTTCAAACAGGAAGACCAGTCATACACTGAACCATTTTCAACGCTCATCCGGTCGTCCGGTAAGGCCCGGAGTTTTCTGCAGCCTTGCCGACGGGGGAGATTTCCCTGAAAGTCATATCAGGGTGATAACCCTATTATAGAAAATCGGAGTGTTGAAAACAATATCAATTTCAGAGAGAATTGCGCGGTTTCATGGTGAATATTGAACAATGCAAATGGAATGATCAGGATGACTCTTCTGCAGGTTTATTGCCGCTGTTCAGCCATTCCAGGAATTGCTTTTCCGACAGGATGGGAATGCCCAGTTCCTTTGCCTTTTTATTTTTGGAGGAACCCGACATTTTATCATTGTTGATCAGGTAGTGCGTCTTTGCCGTGACCGAATCAGTTACTTTCCCGCCAAGCTTCTCGATGGTGTCCTTTAAATCATTTCTGTTTTTAAAATGTTCGACGCTGCCGGTGATCACAAACTGGACATCTTCAAATAAAGGTGCGGCTGAAGAAGCTTCAGGAGCAGATAGCTCAAGTTCTGCCAGCAGATTGTCCAGAACCTCCCGTGTTTTTTCATTGCTGAAAAAGCGCAGGAATTCCTGAACCATCACTTCGCCGATGCCACTGATCTGTATCAGCTGCTCCCAGGTTGCCTGGCTAATATTGTTCCAGTCATGGTTCAGTTTTCTGCAAATCAGTTTGGCATTGGCAAGCCCGATATTGGGAATGCCCAGGCTGTAAAGAAGCCTTACGGCATTGGTTTTTCTGGCTTTATTGACAGCCTCGTTCAGCTTCTGCCAGGATTTTTCCCCGAAGCCCTCCATCTGAATGATTTCATCCTGATATCGATCCAGGCGGAAGATATCTGCATACTCCCGGATAAAACCCTTTGAGATAAATTTTTCAAGGGTGGCTTCCGATAAACCTTCGATATTGATGGCATCTCTGCTGACAAAATGAGTGAACGCCTTGATCTGTTTCGCCAGACAGTTTTCATTTGTACAGAACAGGGATTTTACGCCATTTTCCTGCCGGATGGTTGTATTTCCTCCGCACACCGGGCACTGCTGCGGTATTTGCGCGGTACCGCTTCGGGTCATGTTAAGAGCGATCTGCGGAATGATCATATTGGCCTTGTATACGCCGATGGTATCTCCGACACCAAGCTCAAGGGCTTCGAGAATGCTGACATTATGTACGCTTGCCCGCCTGACGGTGGTTCCTTCCAGTTCCACGGGTTCGAAAACAGCAATCGGGTTGATTAAGCCCGTTCTGGACGCACTCCACTCAATTTCGACAAGCTTGGTTTCGCGAATTTCGTCCTGCCATTTGAAAGCGATGGCATCTCTGGGGAATTTGGCCGTCCGGCCCAGTGATAGTCCATAAGCGATATCATCAATCGTAAGCACCAGCCCGTCTGCGGGAAGGTCGCTTCCTTCGATTTCGCGTGTAAACGAAGCAACGGCTTCTTCCAGATCGGCAGCATCAACCAGCCGATACACAACCACATCGAAGCCCTGACGCTTCATCCAGGTCATCTGTTCCTGCCTGGAATTTTGAAAATCCACCCCTTCGGCCTTCACGAGGGTGACTGCGTACAGGTATACATTGCGCTCGGCGGTAATTTGGTTGTTTAACTGGCGAACCGATCCGCTGCAGAGATTGCGCGGGTTCTTGTATTTTGCATCGGTTTCAGCGATTTCACTGTTAATTTTATCAAAGTCGGAATAACTGATAACCGCTTCTCCCCGGAGTACAAGGTTCCCTTTGAAGGGGATGGTGACGGGAATATTTCTGAACACCCTGACATTGTTGGTGATCACCTCTCCCACCTCGCCATTGCCTCGGGTGACAGCCTTTAACAGCTTTCCGCCGTCATAGGTTAAAACGATCGTCAGGCCGTCCAGCTTCCAGGAAAGCAGGCCCTTCTTATCCCCGAGCCACTGCTGCAAAGCGCTGAGTTCCTTGGTTTTGTCCAGCGACAACATAGGGCTTTCATGGGCTTCCTTCGGAAGATTGGTCATCAGCTCGTAGCCTACCCGGACAGTGGGGCTGTCGGAGAGCACAACGCCCGTTTCCTCTTCAAGCGCAAGCAATTCGTCATACAGCCGGTCATATTCGATGTTGGGCATGATCTCACGGTTTTCCTGATAGTAAGCCTTTGCTGCTTCATTTAGTTTTTCAACCAGTTGTTTCATTTTCTGAAGCTGTTCGCTCATATGGCACCTCCAGAACTCCGCATTTATCGCGGATTGGCAGGAAACCCCGATGCTTTCTGCCAGGCCAAACTGTTTATTAGTACTCCGGGAGCGGTGGGACCGACGCTAGAAAAGCTGCCCGCTGTTCGTCCGGAATCCTGTATACCCCATCCTTGTTGAAAGCTCCAAGCTTTTCAAGGCTGCGCAGGGTTCCGTTCACGATCCCCTCGGCCATGTTTTCCCGGAATTCATTGGATTTTAGACGCTGATGATCTTCGGGACTTGTGATGTAAGCCGTTTCCACCAAAAGGGCAGGCATTTCCGACAGCCTTGTGACGCCGAAATCATCTTTGACGGTCCCGTTAAATTTGGTATCGGTAACCGCATCTATTTCTTCGCCCATGATTTGGGCAAACTCCTTGCTGCTGAATTCTCCATACTGATAACCCTGATGATAAATTAAGGTTCCATTGTAAACCGAGGCATTTTTCCCCTTAAAAGCGTTCACATGAATGCTGACAAAAAATGTGGCTTTCGCTTCATTGGCAATTCTGGCCCGCTCCCAGACATCTGCCTTCCAGAAATCGTGCAGCGCTGTGTCGGTGTCCCGGGTCATGACCACCTGAATACCAGCCTGTTCCAGCTTTTCCTTCACGCGCAGACCAATGTCCAGGGTAACCTCTTTTTCATAAAAATTATCTTCAAAGGGAGAGACCGTTCCGGGATCGTAACCCCCATGCCCCGGATCGACGACAACAGTCACTCTGCTGATGGGTATCGGCGTCGGTGTTGGTGATGGAGTGGGCGTTGGTGAGGGTGTGGGTGTGGGCGAAGGGGTGGGCGAAGGGGTAGGTGCAATCGCAGACATGACATCCTTTATCAGCTGCGAATCATTACGCGTGACAAGAAACAGTGTGATAATGCTCAGCACCAGCACGGCCAATGCGGCGACAAACCTGGGTATTTTTTTCACGCGATAGTTCTTTCTGCCATTTCTGAACATATCATTATCCGGATCCCTCAAATTGCGCTTCAAATCGTTAACCCCCAAGGAAGACTTATTTTCAGGCCGTAATTGCCTGAAGCTGTTGCACCTTTTCATTGGATTGCCGGATGATTTACAGGCTGCCGGATGCAAAGCACCGGTAAGGCTGTGCCTGTGTGCATGAGGTCTTTTCTCTTCAATCGGCACCGATGAAAATGTCCTGTTGTTTATCATACTATAAAATGATTTTCAGATAAAGCCCCAAATAGCTTGAAGACAATTATTGCAAATACCGATCGATATCATTGAAGCCGATGTTTTTATGCAGTGCCAGGTTAATGCCGTTGGCCACGACCTTTGAAACCCGCTCAATCACATCGTCCATTTCCTTCGGCGTAACCACCAGATTTCCGCCGTAAGGTTCCAGAACCTCTTTGATCAGGGTATATTTATCATTCTGTTCCATGTTTTTCAGCATCTGATAAAAATCCGTGCCCTCCTGGGAATGGTTGAGCAGACTGTCAATCACCAGCTCGATGGTGTCGTTGGCCATGGTTGCGGCATCGACCACGGTGGGCACTCCGATGGCAATCACATCCACCCCCAGGGTTTTTTTGGAGAGCTCCGCCCGTTTGTTGCCAACGCCTGAACCGGGAGAAATTCCCGTATCGGCAATCTGTATGGTGGTATTCACACGGTTCATCTTGCGGGAGGCCAGTGCATCGATGGCGATCACCAAAGAAGGCTTCACCCTGTCCACAACGCCTTTAACAATGTCACTCGTTTCAATTCCCGTTAACCCCAAAACTCCTGGTGATATTGCGCACACAGGTCTGACGCCGTCATCCACCTGTTCGGGCAGATATTCATGCAGATGCCGCGTAACCATTAAATAGGAAGAAACCTTCGGGCCCAATGCGTCGGGCGTGATGTTCCAGTTTCCCAGACCTACGATCAGCACCGTATCCTTCTCACCCAGATGAATGATGCGCTGAAGCTCAAAAGCTACGGCCCGGCAGGTATTCTCGTAAAGGTCCCGGTCATTTTCCTTCAGCTTCGGGATATCCAGCGTAATATAATTCCCCATGAGTTTTCCGATGCTTTTTTCCCCTTCGGGAGAGCTTATTTTTACACGGGTGACATGGATGTTTTCGTTCCCGTCCTCCTCAACCTCAACCCCTTCCCCGTAGGGATATGCTTTGGCCGTCCCCTGACGCTTCATGTCCTGCTGGTTTTTTTCATGAACCTCCAGTGCAAGGTCTGTCCTGATGGATGTGAACTCCTGCATAGTAATTTCCTCCCTGTGCCTTTTACCCTTTTCCCGGCGAAATTTCCATTTCAGCATACGGTTTCGGGTTTTTACATTCGAAATTCATAAACTTTCGCAAATGATGCATGCTCCTCTTCATATTCTTTACCATTGCGGATAGAATATGATTCGATGAGACAAATAATTCTTGCCAAACAGATTTCTTCATGCTATTATATTGTGTGTTGACTAAACGTCGGGAGGTGAAAAAATGCCGAATATTAAATCCGCTATTAAAAGAGTGAAGACCACAAAGGTGAAGACCGAGCAGAATAAAGTGAAACGTTCCGAACTGAAAACTGCCCTTCGCCGTTATAACGAAGCAATAACCGGAAACTCTGAAAATAAGCAGGAGCTTTTGAAAGCAGCTGTTCGTAAATTGGACAAAGCCGCTTCCAGGAAGTTGATTCATAAAAATACAGCCTCCAGAAAAAAGTCACAGCTGATGAAAGCTCTGAATGCGAAAGCTGCAGAATAATTGAATCAGAGCATCTTGCTTCTCAATTAGTTTAAATATCCCTGATAAAAAAGTACGTTTTTAAGCGTACTTTTATTATTTTCGAGCCACTGGGTGAAGCCCCGCCCAGTGGCATACTTGAAAAGGTGAGCTTTCGCCCACCCTCTCAACACTGGAGTCTTTGTTACTATTTCTTTCGTCACAGTTTTTTCAATGTACCCGTTTCCGTTCCATGTTCTGAAATGAGACACTGAGTTTTCTACGGTATCAATTCATGTTTTTAATATGGATATCCTCCATATCAACCCCTGCATGGCGGATGACAATATCAGAGATCTGGGCAGTCTGGCTTGGAGAGAGACTGTCTGCCTTCACAACCAGATCCACTGTTCCCGTGCTTCCGATGACAACCACGACATCTTCAATCCCTCTTTGCTTCACCAAAGATTCAATCGTAGCCTCCATATCGGAACGTTTAATCAGATCAAGATACTCTTCCTGCGCCTTCTCATTAATGTCGCCTTTCAGGTTCTCTCCGCTGGTCATCTCCTGCAGTTCTTCCTTCTGACGGCTGCGGATGGATTCCCTGTCAAGCCTGGCCTGAACAAAATAGTCCCCGGCACCGGCAACGATCGCGGAATCTTCTCCGGTAGGATTTCCGGAGGCTTCGGCCACATCGGTATTCTCGTTTTCCTTTGCAGACAAATCAACCAGATCGCCATTCATGTTGTCCACATATACGGCTTCCCCCAGTCTCTCCTGCTGATCCTTCTGTGAAGAATAGCCCGACCTGCCGTATGTATACTGAAGGACTCCCGCAACAATAATGACTACCACCAAAGCAATTACAAGGATTTGTTTTTTATTCATCATTCTGACACCACCTCATCTATTAAAGTTATTTGCGTTTTAAAACCTGGATCCGGTGCGCCGGTAATCCCATCAGGACTTCGACCGCATTTGTGATATTCTGCCGGACAACATTGCTGCCGGCTCCGTCTGCAACCACCACCACACCCCTGATTTCCGGCCGGTATCGTTTCGTTACGACCGGAATGCGTTCTCCCGAGTTACCATCCATAAAAACCAGTTCCTGTTCTCTGCGGATTTCATCCGTCTTATTCACGATTCCAGCTTCATTCTGTTCTTCCTGCAGACTGCTTTGTTCACTCTGATTAAACGCATGCACCACCTCTCCGTCTGAAACTCCGGTTATCATTACCTTTACATGGCCTGCCCCTTCTATTTCCGAAAGAATTTGAACAAGCCGCTGTTCAAGTTCCATGATTTCATCCAAGGGTTGCTCTGATGTTATGGCGACTGCCGGCTGTAGTTTGTCTTCTTTTGCGGTATCCTGATCCTCACTGAAAAATGAACTTGCTACTATGATAATTATTACACCAAGGATTAGGATTATGACTAAATTTTCAATTCCCCGCCGGCCTTTTTTTTCACCGAACCAATTTCTGAACCTCTCCCAGAATTTGAACATCCCGTTCACTCCCCCTGTGCAATTTGTATGACAATTTCATCTTCCTTCAAAAGAAAAACCTGTTGTAATTCCCGGTGAATCTGATCGAGAAGCTTCTGGTGATCATGCGCAGCTCCATTGTTTGCCTCCTTTAAGGTTAATTTAATGAAAAGCTTTCGAATCTGCCCGTATTTTTTAGACTCTCTGTTTTCATAAATCATTGGATCCACCTCAGCTTTCAGAATTTGGTCATGAGTCTGAAGCCTGTTTTGTATATCCGACAGAAGCATGCTTCTGTACAGCTCCAGGGTTTGTTTGCTTCTGTCATCTTCAAGGCTGCCGGCAATGTTTTTCACCTGATTGCTTAAAAGAAAGGTTTCATCCGCCCAGCCATCGAAGGTGTCCCCTTTGCCGAACAACCCTAAAACGGGATTGATCATCACAAACATCAGGATAAAGCCTGCCAGAAGCTGCGTAAACTTCCGAAGCCTGCCTTCTGGCATAAGCAGATCCAGAATAATCATCAACACAGCAACCGCGGCAATATTCACAACCCAGTTCTTAATCTCATCCATAAACCCTCCCGGAAATGGCTTACTGCATCATGCCGCTGATACCCCCTGCTCCCAGCAGGACGCCTATTGAAAGCAAAAACATGAAAACCGCCGCACCCACAACTCCGAGCATTGTTTTCATGCAGTTTGAGACATCGGTGAGGCAATGAAACATTCTGTCCTCTGCCACCGGCTCGATAATGGCTGCTGCAAACCTGTACAGCAGAATGATGACGAATATTTTCAATATCGGTACCAGGCAGGCGGCCAGCGTAACCATCATGGTCGCCGCACCGGCAGTATTTTTAATGATCAGAGCGCAATTGATGATGGTGTCGGTTGCATCCGCCATATATTTACCGGCAACAGGGATGAGGGTGTTCATCGCGACCTTGGCTGTTTTCGTAGCTGCACCGTCGATCACCGCGCCTGTCACCCCCTGAATGGCAACAAGAGACCCGTACAGCGTCAGAATTCCGGCCAGGCCCCAGCCTACTACCTGCTTTAGCAGGCCTGCCATGCCTGAAATCTTTATTTTCGAAGACAACCCGTTGGCAAGGTACAGGATTCCCGATAAAAAGCATAAAGGAAGAAACACCGTCCGAAATATTTTCACCGTGACCTGAATCGCCACCAGCAGAACCGGCTGAAGTGCGCTGCCCGAAACAATGCTCCCGCTGGAGATCAACAGCGCCAGCATGGCTGGAATCGCAAAACCTGTAATACTGTCCACCGTGTCCAAGACCTCTTTTGCATATTGCAGAACGCTTTGAAATCCCAGCGCCACCATGGTGACAATGGCGGCATAACATGCAAAATAGGCCAGTTCACCCACCGTGCTCTCCTTGAAGGAACCCTGGAGATTCTTGATGAGCGCCGAAAGAAAAATGACGACGATAATCTTCACAAGCAGTGAAAAGTTTACCTTGATTTCTCCAAGGATGAAATTCAGGATTTTCTGAGGCATGGTTTGAAGCTCTTCGCGGGCGTTTCCGGAAACGAGCTCTTCCATCAGCTGTTTCGGCGAGTAATACGGAAACAGTTCCCTGGCTTCATCGGGCATGGACCTTTCCAGGTTTTCCTGCAGTTTTTTTATTTCTCCGCTTTCCAGTTGGGGCTCCAGCAGGTCGTCCAGGATGGAGGGTGTTTCTCCAGCCGCACATATTACGGGTGTTAGAACCACCACCAGCAGGACGACGGTAAAGAATATTCCTTTTGCTGTTCTTCTGTTTTTCACGGTAACCCTGTAAAACATTCCTCAACCTCCATCCCCCTGTGTCACAGCATGTCCAGAATAATCCCCATCACCGAGGTGATGACCGGAACGGCGGTGATGATGATCAGAATCTTTCCGGTAAGCTCGACTTTGGCTGCAATGGCACTCTGTCCGGCATCACGGCAGCTTTCGGCAGCAAACTCTGCAATATATGCCATTCCGATGATCTTCAGCAAGGAGGAGATATAAACGCCGCTGATATTCGCTCTGTCCAGATACATCCCGATCAGGTCGATGATGCCTCTTATTCTTCCGGCCAGCGATATCATCACAATCACCCCGAATGCCAGTGAAATCTGTAAACCAATTTCAGGCCTGTGCGCTTTCAGGATTAAGATCAGGATTGCTGCGGTAATCCCCAGTACACCAATTTGGATCAGGTCCATGTCAAACGCTCCTATCGGGTCCAGCCCCTCCTAAAAGTTGAACAGGGTTTTCACGGTATCAAACAGGTTCGCAATCTCCCTGACCACCATCAGAAGAACCACAACCAACCCGGCCAGGGTTGTCATCATGGCCTGCTCCTCCCTGCCGGACTTTGTCAGAAGGGAATTCAGCACCGCCACCAATATCCCGATTGCCGCAATTCGAAAGATTAAATCGATATCCATATGCATCCCCTCATATCAGTACTAAAACCAAAGCCAGCCCGCTTAAAGCCCCCAGGTTTTTATACAGCTTTTCCTTTTGCGCCCTCTCCTCTTCGGCCTTTTTCTCCTGCATCGAGAACTTGTCCCGCATCATTTGAATAAAAGCGCTTTGCCCGGCCTTGTCGGTTTTACCCAACACTTCCCCAACCGACAGAAGAAGAGCCCACTCCTCTTTATGAAGCGGCCATTGATCCCGAAACTGATCCAGGCTCTTCTGCCAGGCTGCTTCGATGGTATACTCCTGGACGCTGTGCAGCCCGGCTACTTTTTTTGAAAACTTCGCCAGTTCACCGGGTTTATTGGCTGAAAAGGACAGGAGTGCCTGTCCCAGGGGGCGGCCCATATAATGAATTTCATTCTCCAGCTCTATTAAGAAAACCTGAATTTCCCGAATAAGCTCCAGCCTTTCGGTCAGCCTTCGGGAAAACATAAACCCCGCCATTGTTGAACCCGTTACAATCAGCAGGCTTCCTGCCGCTTTGAGTATCCACAGCCAGGACATTTCCATCACCATCCATTATTTTTACTTCATATTGGTGTTTTTCATTTTCCGATAGCACCACAAACCTTTCAAAGGCATTCACCTGGAACAGTTCCCGAAAACCCAGCCGGTTCTTCAGCTGGTTCACGTCATAGCCATGGGCGGTTGCAATCATTCGGACTCCGCCGTTCATCACCTGCAGCACTGTAGAGACATCCCCGGGGTTCCCCAGTTCATCCAGCGCGATGACATTCGGGCTCATCCCGCGCAGGAGCATTTCCATCCCTTCCTTTTTCGGTATGCCATGAATGACGTCGGTACGCAGGCCCAAATCGTTTTGCGCTCTGCCTTTAAAACAGGCGGCAAGCTCACCGCGCTCGTCAACGACCCCCACCTTTAAGCCCGTAAAAGCCGGAGGAAAGCCATTGCCGACAATCCGGACAATGTCCCGCAGCATCGTGGTTTTTCCTACTCCCGGCGGTGATATGATCAATGTATTATAAATATCCCGGCTTCCCTTCACCAGATGTTTTGCCGCATAGACCCCGCATCCGGTTATCTCTCTTGCGATGCGTACATTCAGGGAGGAGATATCTTTCACATTGATGATCCGGCCGCCCTCGATCACCGGCGTTCCGACCAGACCGATCCTGTGTCCGCCCCGAACCGTAATAAATCCCTTGTTGATGTCTTCCTGAAATGCGTACCAGGAGTTTTCGCAGGTTTTATATACCATTTCGGTCAGTTCATCCGGGCTGGCCTGCAATGCACCGGCAGAAGCCTGAAGCACCCGGCCGTCTTCGAGCAAAAATCCATCCTGACCGCAGAGGGAAAGCATGACGGGTTTCCCTGCGCGCAGCCGGATCTCCTCAAGTTCGGCCAGAATCTGCCTGTCCAGCTTTAATGCTGCATTTTTAATCCTTCCGGGCAAATAAGGTATGACTTCATTTTCGATACGGTTCTCCATGGCATTTTTCTGATGCATGGTACCTCCTGTTTTCTCGGTGGTAAGGTTTTACCGGAAGCATCCGGATATCTTGTCCTGATTTGGTTTAATTCTATGCGTGCATCAGGCAAATATGACTGGTTACCCGGAAGAATTGAGAGAAACGAAGCATAAGGGCATAAAAAAACGAGAGGTGAACAAACCCCTCGCTGTTTTGTGAATGACATGAAAACATCCGAGTGCCATAACACCCGGATGTAAAAGTCTATAAAGTACCTGACCGGTTCACAAACTAATGCGCCGGTAAGAATGGATTGTCAACAAAGTAACCCGACAGGGTCATTCAGGCAAACGGTACCCGCCACATTAAGGGTGGGAAACGTCATTGCCCTGTTATACTCTTTCCATATATTCCCCGGTACGGGTATCGATCCGGACAACATCCCCCTGGTTTACAAACAGAGGAACCTTGATTGAAGCGCCGGTTTCAACAATGGCCGGTTTTGAGGCGCCTGTAGCCGTATCGCCCTTAAAGCCGGGCTCGGTTTCGGTGATCTCAAGCTCTACGAAGATAGGAGGCTCTATGCCGATGACCTGTTCCTTGAAGAACAGAATCTTGCAGGTCATGTTCTCCTTTACAAACTCCATCGCGTCCCCAAGGCTGCTGCCATTGATGGGATTTTGCTCATAGGTTTCTTCATCCATGAAATAAAACAAATCGCCGTCCTTGTAAAGGTACTGCATGTCTCTTTTTACGATTTGGGCTCTTTCAAACTTGTCGGTGGGGTTGAAGGAGCGTTCAACCGTCGCGCCTGTAATCACATTTCTTATCTTTGTCCGAACAAAAGCTGCGCCTTTACCCGGCTTTACGTGCTGAAACTCAATAATTTGAAAAACCGATCCGTCCATTTCAAAGGTAATTCCATTTCTAAATTCACCGGCTGTAACCATAATATCCCATCCCTCTCAAAACCTAAAATTTATGATTCGATTGTACTATCCCGGAAAGGTGAAGTCAGACTTTCAAGTCTTTGTGTTTGTACAGCAAGCCATTTCAACAGGCAGCCTGCCATGAATTTCCCATTCAGGGCCCGGCTTGCACGCTTTTGAATGAAAACTGCCTGTTCCGTCCAATTATCTATGATAAATGATATCCGGCGCTTTGGCAAGGATAAATTTGGCGAAAACAAAGGAAAACTTTCAGGTTCTACAAAATCAACATTTCCTTTGTGGATTTCGTCAGAATTTTCGCCCCGTTTTCACCCAGTACAACCATGTCTTCAATTCGGACACCGCCGATATTTTCAACATAGATCCCCGGCTCCACCGTAAAAACCATGCCTCTTTCCAAAACTTCCTCTCCCTTTGGAGAAACCCTTGGGTTTTCATGAATCTCGATGCCTACGCCGTGCCCAAGACCGTGGCCAAAGCATTTTTCATATCCGGTGCTGCTGATGATTTCCCTCGAAACCCTGTCCAGTTGCTTTCCGGTCATCTTTTCAGCCGCTTTCTCCAGGGCTTCAGTCTGCGCTCTTAAAACAATCTGATAAATTTCCTTCAATTGCTGCGAAGGGTTTCCCAGAAAAACCGTTCGGGTCATGTCCGAACAATAACCTTGGCAGAGGGCTCCGAAATCCATGACGATGGCATCCCCGTTCTGAAGCTCCCTCATGCCGGCCACTCCATGGGGTAAAGCAGAGCGCGGGCCGGAAGCGATGATGGTTTCAAACGAAACCCCGGAAGCGCCCATCTTTTTCATTTTGTACTCGAGTTCAAGGGCCACTTCGCACTCCCGGACACCCGGCCTTAAAAAGGGCAGCACCTGCTGAAATGCATTATCTGCAATATCCACCGCGTTTTGAATCAACAGAAGTTCATCGGGTTCCTTGATCATCCGCACACGGTTCATGGAATCCTGAACATCCTTCAATACATGAACTTCCTTCAGACTTTCGCGCAGGGACTCAACTTCTGAAAAAGAAATGATTCCGCCTTCAATTCCCAAACTATTGATTTGATGACGGGTGCAAAGCGTGTTCAGCGAATGGTTAACATCATTTTCAAGCTCGACGACCTGAACCCCTTCGAAGGCCTGGCCCCCTGCCTGGGCGGTGTAACGGAAATCAACCACAAGATAAGCAGTATCACGGGTGACAAGGCATTTCGATGTCGAGCCGGTGAAACCCGTATAATAAAATGTATTGGGCCGGCCGCTGATGAGCAGCCCGTCAAGCCCCTCGGTTTCGATGATGTTTCTTAACCGGACCAGTCTGTCGTTCATAACAAATCCTCACTTTTCGCCACCCTCATGAGATGGCTTGAAAAACTTTCAGTATCAGAGGGAATTGATTAAGTATAACGCAGCCAGATAGCTTTTAAAGCCAAATCCGCTGATTTGCCCCACGCAGACGGGAGCGATCACCGAGCGGCTGCGGAATTCCTCCCTGTTATGGATGTTGGACATATGAACCTCTATCGTACGGATTCCCGTAGCCTTAATGGCATCCCTGATGGCGTAGCTGTAATGCGTAAAAGCACCAGGATTCAGAATGATGGCATCATTTCGGTCTTCCATGGCCTGATGAATGGCATCGATAACCTCGCCCTCGTGGTTGGACTGAAAAAAATCCAGCTCACAGTCCATCTGCAGCTTTTCAGCTTCCTTCCGGATGGTTTTTTCCAGATCGGCAAGTGTTTCACCGCCGTAAATATCCGGTTCTCTTTTTCCCAATAGGTTCATATTCGCACCGTTGATGACCAGAACCTTCATTGATATCCCTCCAGTCTGGGTGATCATTAACCATAATCCTATTCTGCACAAAAAGCAGGTTGCCATTCAGGGCAAAAAATTCATCCTTTGCTTTTCAAATACGCATCAATTGCCGCTGCAGCTTTTTTTCCCGCGCCCATGGCGAGAATGACCGTTGCCGCACCGGTTACTGCGTCTCCTCCGGCATAAACCCCGTCCTTACTGGTGGCGCCGGTTTGCTCATCGGCAATAATGCCGCCCCATTTCTGTGTATCCAGACCGGGTGTTGTGGACTTTATCAAAGGATTCGGGCTTTGCCCGATGGCGATGATCACCGTTTCAACCTCGAGCACATGCTCGGAGCCCTTTTTAACCACCGGCCTTCTTCTTCCCGATGCATCAGGTTCGCCCAGCTCCATTTCCACACATTCCATCCCTTTTACCCATCCGTTTTCGGTTCCAAGAATTTGTGTGGGGTTTGTTAAAAGCCGGAAGATGATCCCTTCTTCTTTGGCATGGTGAACCTCTTCCACCCTGGCCGGCATTTCCGCTTCGGATCTTCTGTATACGATATAAACGTTTTCTGCCCCAAGGCGTTTTGCGCTTCTGGCCGCGTCCATCGCCACATTGCCCCCGCCGACCACAGCTACGTTTTTACCAACCTTCACCGGCGTATCCACCTGAGGATACAGATAAGCCTTCATCAGGTTGATACGGGTCAGGAACTCATTCGCCGAGTAAACCCCGTTCAGGTTTTCGCCGGGAATATTCATAAAGCTGGGAAGCCCTGCGCCGCTGCCGATGAAAACCGCTTCAAAGCCCTCTTCGTTCAG